>CAIVHI010000075.1 GCA_903905685.1 uncultured Bacteroidota bacterium
ACGCCGGATGGTGGGAGGGAGCAGTTTAAGGTGGTGGTGGAGTAGGGTGGTTTAATATGATTTCGAGCGGGCCGCTTCCCTTGGGGAGTGGCCCGTTTTGGTATGTGGGGGGAGGGAAAATAAAGGGCTGGTCGTAGAGTATATATTTTAATATATCGAAAGGGAATTCAAGCATGATTACCCTTCGTGGAAACGTCTGAACCATTTGGTGGGCCTCAATATGCAAACTTACTTAGGGATATTTCCCTGATATCGACTGAGGATAAAGGTGACGAGTTCTATATTGGTTTTGTTGAGGAAAACAAGAAATCGACAACGATTGAAACCGGCACAAAGATTGCCGCCAATGATGTTGAACCCGACATCGAAATCAACGAATCGTTGCTCGATGCCGAGGACCTCATGCAGGCCAACTAATGCCGTTATTATTCCTTTAAAGAAATTTCTAAATTTGAAACGATGAATACGCTAGCTACATCCAGGAGGCACCCAGTAGATACTGAAAACAGTAAAGCGCGAAAGGCCCTTTCCGATATTTTCGACGAGTCTTATTTGGACCAAATGCAAATAACGATAGGCATTGCATTAGCGGCAGAAGAGGCGAAAGAAGAATCAGCTAGACGACGAATCAACGCGCCGCTCACGATAGAAGAGAAGATTTTCTTTTTATCACGTTGAGCATGTGAAACCCCCTCCAAGTAGAATTGGGGAATTTGTTCTTGCAACGTCTATTTGGAAAGCATGCCACGCACCCGGCCTATGTAAATGTATTAAATATTTAGGACAACTTTACAAAATGCGTTTAGCCCATTCCCCGGCAACGCATTATTTTTGACGGCAACGAAAAACGTCGTCTCCATGAAAAATCTTCCTATTGCGCTAAGTGGTTTGTCGCTGGCCGGGGTATTGGTATTGTTCGCCATGCAGTTGAAGGGCCCTAAGAAGGCCGACGCACCCGCGAGCATGGGTGCCGGTGCAGGCTCTACTACCGTTGCCGCAGGCGGACGTATAGCATTCGTCAATATCGACTCTCTCGAGACCCACTACGAATACCTGAAAGAAAAAAGGGAAGAATTCAAACGCCGCCAATCGCAAATGGAGAGTGAGTTGCAACGCTCAGCCGCCCAAATGCAGACCGACATAGAAGAGGTGCAAAAAAAGGCTCAAGCCAATACCCTCACCCAAAGCGAATACGAAACCGCCCAAAAACGTATTGGTCAAGCCCAGCAAAGCCTCGAAAACCGGAAACAATCTATGACCGACCAACTCATGAAGGAACAGGAAGACTTCAATAAGGAGTTGAAAACCAAGCTGGATTTGTTCATGGAAGAATACAACAAATCGCATCATTACGACTTCATCCTGTCTTACTCCGGTGCGGTGTCGTCCATCCTATATGCCGACAAGGCTTTCGACATCACCAAGGATGTGACGGACGGCATGAATGCGTCGCAAAAGAAATAGTTTAACCGAGATTCCCCCAAACCGCCATCCGTTGGACAGCAATCCCACTTCGCCCAAGGGCACCGGCTTCCACCGCTCCCTATCGCTCCTCGATGGTGCGCTGCTGGTCATAGGCTCCATGATTGGGTCGGGCATCTTCATTGTGAGTGGCGATATTGCCCAGAAAGTGGGCAGTTCCGGGTGGCTCATAGCGGTTTGGCTGGTATCGGGCTTCATCACCCTCACTGCCGCACTGAGCTATGGCGAGCTGAGCGGCATGTTCCCCCAAGCCGGCGGGCAATACGTATACCTCCGCGAGGCGTTCGGGCGTTTTTATGGGTTCCTCTATGGCTGGTCGTTTTTCGCCGTCATACAAACGGGCACCATCGCGGCAGTGGGGGTGGCCTTCGGCAAATTTGCAGGCTATCTTGTGCCTGCCCTGGGCGATGAAAACATCCTATTCACCACGGCGGGAGGCTTCCATATATCGGCTGCGCAGCCTGTGGGCATCCTCACCATCGTCTTCCTTACCTTGCTCAACACCCGGGGTGTAGAAAGCGGCAAACGGGTGCAATCGGTTTTCACGTTCGCCAAGCTGGCGGCTATAGCCGGCCTCATCGTTTTCGGATTCCTGAAAGCCAGTCCACCCGATGTGGCCGCAGCCAACCATGCCGCTATGTGGCAGGCCATATCGATAACCACCGATGGTGGCACCATCTCGCACGAGACCCTCGGCGGCGCGGCCTTGTTTTTGGCACTGTGCGGTGCTATGGTGGGCGCGCTGTTCTCCAGCGATGCTTGGAACAGCGTCACCTTCATAGCCGGAGAGCTGAAGCGGCCCGAGCGCAACATCGGCCTGAGCCTGTTTATAGGCACGCTGGCGGTAACCATCCTTTACGTGTCCATGAACTTCATGTACCTGAATGTGATGAGCGTCTCCGAGATCGCCCATGCACCGTCATCGCGCGTGGCTACGGCGGCGGCGCTCAAAATATTCGGCCCCAATGGCGCGCTCATCATCGCCGTCATGATCATGATTTCCACCTTCGGCTGCAACAACGGGCTCATCCTATCGGGCGCACGGGTATACTATACTATGGCCAAAGACAACCTGTTCCTGAAATCGGCAGGCACCCTTAACGCCAAGGGCGTGCCGGCCAATGCCTTATGGATGCAGTGCGGCTGGGCCTGCCTGCTCTGCCTAAGCGGCCAGTACGGCAATTTGTTGGACTACATCGTGTTCACCGTCTT
Source organism: uncultured Bacteroidota bacterium (assembly GCA_903905685.1). GTDB lineage: Bacteria > Bacteroidota > Bacteroidia > Chitinophagales > Chitinophagaceae > CAIYTT01. Next base: position 2,695 of record CAIVHI010000075.1, read on the forward strand.
GTTGTTCTACATCCTCACCATTTACGGCATCTTCCGCCTGCGCCGCACGCAGCCTCATGCCGTGCGGCCTTACAAGGCATTCGGGTATCCCTTCATCCCGTTCCTCTACATTTTGATGGCTGCCGCCATCTGCATAGGATTGATTGTCAGCAAGCCGGCCTACCCGGCCGTGGGATTGCTCATTGTGCTTGCCGGCATACCGGTCTATTTCGTTACGCTTAAGAAAAACTCGGCCGCGAATGGTTAGTGCGTCGTTACAGGAACTTTTTGGGGATATGGGCCGCCTTCACGTAGTGGTGATTGGCGATGTGATGCTGGACAATTATTGGTGGGGCAATGTGGAGCGCATCTCTCCCGAGGCTCCGGTACCCGTGGTGGCCCTCCACAAGCGCGAAAACCGCTTGGGCGGTGCTGCCAATGTAGCCCTGAACTGCCGCGCACTGGGTGCAAAAGTGACGCTGGCCACCGTGACCGGCGACGACCCCGAGGGCAACATCTTGCTGCGCCTTTGTGCCGATGCCGGTATAGATACGGACTTGGTGATGAAGAGCCGCAGCCGGCCCACCACCTCCAAAATACGCGTTCTGAGCCGCAGCCAGCAAATGCTGCGCATAGACGATGAGATTACCGATGACCTCTACACCGAAGAAGAACACCCCTTTATTGACATGGTGTTGCGCTACCTGCAACGCGTGAAGCCGCAACTGGTCATTTTTGAAGACTACAACAAGGGCGTGCTCAAGCAGAACGTCATTGAACGCGTGATAGCCCACTGCCGCGAAATAGGTATTGTGACCGCCGTAGACCCCAAGAAGAAGAACTTCTTGGCCTACAAGGGCGTCACCATATTCAAACCCAACCTGAAAGAAGTGCGCGAAGGCCTCTACCTACCCTTGGACACTGTGGATGCGGCAACCTTGGGCGAGGTGCATAAAAAGTTGGGTGAGGCATTGCACCACGATATCACGTTCATCACGCTGTCTGAAAAAGGGGTGTACTACAACAATGGGTTTACCTCCGCCATCCTTCCGGCCCACCTCCGCAACATAGCCGACGTGAGCGGTGCCGGCGACACCGTTATTGCCACCGCCGCATTGGTCTATACCCTTACCCGTGACATAGAGCTCATGGCCAAACTCTCCAACTTGGCGGGCGGTCTTGTGTGCGAAGAACTAGGAGTGGTGACCATCAAGAAAGACCGCCTGATTAAGGAAGCTTCGGAAAAATACTTTCTTTAGGGCGCGGCTAAGGGGTTGACGGGAGTGGACGACTGCATTTCGTTCAATCCGTCCCATTTCCCCCACACCGGCAAATCCTCCAAAATCACTACATTGTTGGCTGTTTACCAACGAGCTGTATGAGGAGGAAAGCATGCCATTAAGTAATATGCAGACATTCGGTTTTAGTGAAAC
>CAIVHI010000076.1 GCA_903905685.1 uncultured Bacteroidota bacterium
GCACATCATACATCACTTGGCCCCAACGGTTATATACCGTCAAGTGGGTTATCAAGCCAAGCCCCTTTCCACTCACAAAAAACCGGTCGTTGAAGCCGTCGCCATTCGGTGTAAAGGTATTGGGTACGAACACCTGACTACCATCGCACATGATACCTATGGTAATGGTATCGCAACTTTTACAACCCCTGTTCGACGTTACACAAACCGTATATGTTGTCGTAACTGTGGGTATAACCGCAGTTGAAGGACAACTAGGGCACGATACCGTTTCGGGTGGAGCCCATTCGTAAATCATACCCGTATCATTGTTCTTCAGCGAGTCCCTATTGGTGGTCACCGTAAGCGTGATGCTCGACCCGGCAATAATTGTTCCAGGCTGTGCAATAAACAGATTCGGAAGCGAATCCACATATACGGTAACCTCCCGGGTTGCAGTGAAGCAGGCATTCTCCGTCATGACAACTTGGTATGAGGTAGTGATTATGGGTGTTGCAATCGGGTTATATACCGTGTCCGATGACAAGGTTGTTGGGAACGTACCGGAGGGGTAATTGGTCCACTTATAGGTTGTAGTAGGGTCGGTGCTGTAGGCTATCAAGTGGGCATTATTACCCAAACAAATAATCGTATCGCCACTTAGCGTCGTGAATGCGGAATCCAAAACCGATACAGGAATCTTAAAGGAATCCCTACATCCCAATGTGGTTGTGGCATAAAGTACATATACCAAATCGGTAGTATCGGAGAATACCGGGCGGTTAGGGATAGTGGTATCTATACAAACATTGGGATACCAAACAAACGAACTGCAAGGCGTAATGGCATTGACGGTCATTTGCTTGGTGGTATGGTTACACATATAGAACGGGTCGGGACTATAAGTAATTACAGGCAAAGGATTAATGGTCAGTTTATGGGTTGAAGTACTCGTGCAACCTTGATGGTTGGTTACGGTTACCGTATAGGTTTGGGTCTCGAGCGGGCAGGCGTTTATGGTGTCGCATGCGGTGCACGAAACGCCATTTCCGGGTGCCCATAAATAGGTATCACGCGGATTTGCCGTTGTATACAATTCCGCGCAACTACCCCAACAGATACTGTCGGGACCGACGATGGCAAATGCCGGGAGAGAATCAACGTGAATCCGAATCACTGCAAAGCACCCGTTGACGTCGTAAGAAATGATATCGCCACCAATGGCATCCCCCGTCACGGTACCCGACCCGTCTACGGTTGCCACGGCAGTGTTCCTACTCGACCAAACCCCACCTCCCGGACTGTCGTGAAGTTGCAAAGTGCCATTCAAACATACGTGGGTGCCACCGGTAATAGGTCCCGGTGAGGGATTGACGGACACAATTAACGTAACCGGAGGACAACCTGGAGTAGTATATTCAACAGTTACAGTCCCTGATGACTGGCCTACAGCATCGCCCGTAGTTGAACCGATTACGAGAACACCTCCATTGCTGCTCGACCAATTTCCGCCAGGAGTAGGGTCGGTAAACAGGGCTGTGTCGCCCACGCACAACTTGTCGGGGGCAAGAATGGCTGAAGGTGGAGGGCTTACCAATACATTGACGCTGTCAAAACACCCAGAACCGGTGATGTAGTAGATGGTGGCTTTTCCGGTAGAAACAGACGAGACGCCACCTACCGTATTCACGGTTGCGACGGCGGTATTGCTACTGAACCACCAACCACCAATCGTGGTATCTGCCAGTGGCAAAGTCCCTCCTAGGCAGAGGAAGGAATCGGCACCGGTTATGGGTGCGGGAGACTGCAATACGTGCAAGAAATTTGACGTGGCGGTAGCTACCCCACACGAGTTCGCAACCTCAAGGGTATATACCCCGCTACTGGCCAACACAGCCGGGAACGGGGCCGGATTCAAATTTGTGGAAACGAAGCCATTAGGGCCTGTCCACAAGAAATGGGTACCGTAGGTTTCCCTTTCAATCAATGTAACATAATAGCCACTGCAAATCGGGCTGGGTACGGAATCGTATACCGTAATAGCTGCACTGTCTATTTGAATATAAGGAGTAGTCGCGGTTTTTGGAATACAACCACCGGGAGTGACGGTAAGCGTATAGACTCCGGAATTTGTGGTATATCCCGTAAATGCTGTGGGAGACTGCATGGTGGAGGTGAATCCGTTTGGACCCACCCAGGAGTACGTGAAATTCGAGGTGACACCCGAAGAACCCGTAATAGTTCCAATCAGATTCAACAGGCCTCCCGAACAAAACGTATCCGGAGTGGCTGTGGCCGATATGCTGGTTATCTGGTCGTTCACGATGAGGTTGATGGTCTCCGTGGTGGTGCCACATGCGTTGCTTGCACTAAATGTCCAGGTACCATTATCGGCATTGTTAACCAAGTAAGGCGGAGGATTAATGACCGTATGCACCAAGTAGCCCGAACCCGCCGGGCCTGTCCACGAATAGCCGGTGGCACCATAGGGGGGAAGGCCGGGAACAAAATGGATGGAATCTCCTGCGCATGCAGGACTATTGGAAATGGAAGCTTGCAAACCCTGAGGCGGACCAACCAAAACGTTTACCCTGTTAGACGTGTCGGAACCTGCGCCTATACAGCCCGAGGCTCCCCAAGTGATGACGCAAAAATACTTGTAAAGGCCAAGTGCCATGGTAGGCGTGGTGGTGGGCAGATTCACGTTGCCCCCGGTTGTAGTGGTAGACGAAACACCGGAACCTCCCGCGACAGGAGTGGTGACACCTCCAATCGTTACATACCAAGTATAATTGACCACAATCGCGAATGCACTACCCGTACACGACTTCTGGGTAAAATATGCCGTCAACGGCGCCGGGGTCGCCGGCAGACAATAAACGGTGTCGTGGGCGGCAAACAGCGAATCCGGGTAGTAGTCGGTGGCGTAGCTTTCCATGCCGGTAGAAACCAGCAGGAAAAGCAAAATCATTAACGAGTATACTTTTCTCATAAAAACACGTCCGGTCATTTCGTTTTTCAAGGTTGTTGTCACCCGGCAGGAGATTGACCAATGGAAAACCCAACCCACCTATAAGCCTAAATTTAATACCTAAAACAGCGATAAATGTAAGACAAATCCGCCGAATAAAAAACTTGCCGGCGCAACTACGCCGAAGCTTTCCAAAAACATGCAAATTACAGTTAAATTTACGAATGGAACTCCCTAATGCAAAATAAAAAATATGAGGGTGCATTCAAGTCAACCAAGGCCTCCACTTCCTATTAGCGGAACGGCCTTTTCGCCAAAAACGCAATTGGCCCCACAAGCCGCGCTACCAAAAGGGTCATGGCACGCTGTATACTTGAAAGGCTGCATCTGGGGGGGGTGGTTATCCTTGCCCGAAAGTCATCTGATTTTGCGAAACAGGACTTTAAGATTCTTGATTTTCTCTCCCCTGATGGCGGCCAGCACCCTCACAGTCTCCGATTTTTTTACAGCAGCCAGCGCATAATGATCTTTTATTTCTATCAGGCCCAAATCTTCCCGGTGCAACGCACCCTTTACATGCAGGAAGCCGGCAATATCTCCTTTGCCTATTTTTTCTTTTTGGCCGGCTCCGCACATCAGGGTGTCCCATTCGGGCGCAATCGGCTTTTTGGTATACGGCGGCAATTTGTATTCGTTGGGGCCGGCTGCTGCTACAAACGGAGGCGTGTACTCCTTGCCAGCAAGGAGTAAATAAACGGTACCGCTACCCCCTGCCCGAGCAGTCCTCCCATTGCGGTGCACATAACTTTCGGGATTGGTGGGCATGTCGAAATGTATCACATTGCCTACGCCGTCAACGTCCAGACCACGGGCACCCAACTCGGTAGCCACCAATATCCGTGCAGTCCCGTTTCTGAATTTCGCTAGGGTCACTTCCCGGTCTTGCTGTTCCATACCGCCGTGGTAAATGGTGTTCACCAGCCCGGCGGCGGCCAGTATTTCCCCTACCCGCTCCACTTGCTCCCGGTGATTACAAAACACGATGGACGTTTCGGCCCCAATTTGGCACAACAAGGCAGTCAAGGTAACGCCCTTGTCATCGGCACCCGACTGCACCACCCTTACCATAAGGCCAGGAACCTCTACATCGTGCTTTTGCAATAAATCCAATTTGTACAACCCCGGCGCGCTTGCGTACTCGGGTATGGCTTCCATGTCGGTTGCCGAGGTGTAGATTCGTCGTTCCAATCCGGTAAGGGCCGCCAACGCAAAAGACATTTCTTCATCGAACCCCATATCCAACGACTTGTCGAATTCGTCGATAATCAACATCTTGATTCCCGCAGTAGGTATATTGCCCCTTCTGATATGGTCGCAAAGGCGGCCGGGTGTGCCAATCAATAAGAAAGGCGGTTCTTTCAAAGCATTTTCCTCGGTTTCTATGGGATGCCCTCCGTAAACCGACACGACTCTATGCCCAACGGTCATTTTCTTGAACACAGCCATTACCTGCAATGCCAGTTCCCTGGTGGGGACGATGACCAGTACTTGGGTGCCGCCCGCCGGTTGTAGCGCTTGGCCGGCAAGCGCTTGCAGTAAAAACCCGAGCGTTTTGCCCGTGCCGGTTGGCGATAGGAGCAAAACGTCTTTCTCCCGCGCAGCGGCTTCGTTCAGTTTAAGTTGCACATCGTTGAGCCGGTCTATCCCCAAGCCTGCCAATACTTCCTTCACCAGATTCTCCGGAACTCGCATAATATTTATTTTTGAAACCTTGCATCGGCAATCTACCCGTCGCACTTAGCCATACTATTGCACCTTGATGGACTTGCCCTCTCGAATGGAATTACCCTTGATGTTGTTCCACTGCCGAAGCTGTTTTACTGAAACATCGAATTTGTCGGCGATAGAGGAAAGCGTGTCCCCTTTCTTTATTTTATATGTCTTAGCCTTTTTAGGTGCCTGATGCACCGGTTTCAACGGTTTTTTGTTTGCCGCAGGCGCATCATCATTTACTTTATCCTTGGTGGGTTTACGTTTCAATCCGGCGTTGTCGGCATATACTTCCCTATCGAGCTCAGACTTCAATCCCGCCAAATCTTCCGATGCGGTATCTTCACGAAGCAGGGCCGGCTGCTTCTTCACGGGCTTAACCGATTCCGGCTTGAGGGCCGGCTTCTCATCTACCGAATCGTCTTCAGTGCTGTCAGCCTGCTCCTTGGGGTGACTCACCGCCACATAATCGTTTTCACGATGGACGGTCGGCGTGGAGGCCGCAGGCTTAACGGGCTTCTTGGCCATCAGTGCGGCCGCCCTCACAGGTGGCCTTTTGGCGGCCTGAAACTGCAACTCCAATATCGCACCGGGGAGGGGTTCTTCTTTCAGGTCGATGTTGTTCAGGGTATACAGCCGTTTTAATTGCATGGCCTCTTTTTGGGCTATCAGCAACATCGTTTCACCGTCGGTCACCGTGTGGCGGGAGTGCGTACCATTGGAAAGTTTCTTTTCCACATAAACCGGCATGTCATATTCCAACGGGGCATCGGGCAGATCATTCAGTTCCAACAGCTTTGCATACCTGATTTTGTGTTTCACCGCATACTTCAGCAGTATTTCGCCTTTATAGGCATAAAACCCTTTTAGCC
>CAIVHI010000077.1 GCA_903905685.1 uncultured Bacteroidota bacterium
GGGAATTAATCCGAATTTCTTCGGGCTATGCCCCGGACGGGGGCAGGTTGTGTACGCGTTCCGCACCCGTTTGCCGGTCGCCGCCAGATATTGCTACCCGCGATGCCCCCCGACTTGCATGTGTTAAGCCTGCCGCTAGCGTTCATCCTGAGCCAGGATCAAACTCTCCATTGTAAATAGAGTGTTGAAACTGACCGATTTCTCAAATTGTTTTTCGGAAATCAATCGTTCAAATAAATGTTTCGCTTTGTTGTCCATCCCGGAGCTTTCCGCAGCTTACGCCGCACTCCGGGATGCTTACCCGCATGGTCCGAACTTCATCGAACCATACTGTTGCTTCCCAATCTTTCAAAGAACATCGACCCACATTCGTGCGCCGATTCGAAATACCCGAACCTCGATGTCCGTCGGCAGGCCACCATCCCTGCTGTATCTTTTCTGCTTCCCCCAACTTCCGTCAACCGCTTTTCCGTTGGCCGCTTTCCGTAAGGGAGTGCAAAGGTAAGCGCTTTTTTCGAACCGCCAAATTTTATTTTCAAAAAGTTTTTTCGAAGATAAAAAGTGGGGCAGTACCGCCTCTACTTTTGCACTTTCAAAGAACGTTTCCCGTCAAACGGGTTGCAAAAATACAAACTCTTGGCAACCCACCAAATAAAATTTTGCCTTTTTTCAAAAATAATTGGCCAAAATGCACTCTTACGTCTAAAATCACCGATTTTTCACCAAAATATCCTTCGCAATCTCCGAAAGTCGTGCCGCCCAGCCCGCATATTCCAATGCCGACGGATGCAAACCATCATCGGCGAGGTAACCCGGCGTGCCGGCATGGGCCCGCGTAGACGGCGTAATATCCAAGTATCCACAGCCTTTCGCCATCGCCAATCCTGCTTTTGTCGCATTGAATTCGTCAATCTCCTGCGCAATTTTCGCCCGGTCTTTCCCTTCCGCAAATGGCGTTGCCCCCCAATCGGGTATCGACAATACCACCACATGTTGCGGTAGCCCGTTCGCGAAGTCGATCGCATCATCCAGCAATTGGGCAAACTCCAACACATATGCGTCCAAATTCCTACCCCGATACTGGTTGTTCACGCCTATCAGTAAGGTCACCAAATCGAATCGGCCTTTAATGTCGGCATCCTTAATCCCTGCCTGCAGCTCATCGGTAGTCCAACCCGTCTTGGCCACTATTTGGGGGTCTTCAAGGTCCATCCCCTGCTCTCGCAGCAAGGCTGCCACCTGCATTGGGAAATTGCCCGCCAAGGGCACCTGCTCGCCAATGGTATACGAATCGCCCATGGCCAAATATCGAAATGCGCTCATATAGTCTTTTCTATCTAATGTATACTGTCTTTACGTTAACAAACTCCAGAATCCCGGCCGCACCGAGCTCCCGCCCATAGCCGCTATGCTTCACACCCCCAAAGGGTAGGCGCGCGTCAGAGCGCACCATGGCATTCACAAAACAACTCCCTGCGTCCATCAACTCGAGCGCCAATTTTTCGGCGCGCTCCACATTTCCCGAAAAAATGCACCCACCCAACCCATAGTCACTGTCGTTTGCAATGCGCATGGCGTCGGCCTCGTCTTTGGCTTCTATAATGGCGGCTACAGGGCCAAAAAGTTCTTCGCTATAGGCCGGCATACCGGGCTTTACATGACTCAACACCGTAGGTGGGTAATAGGCTCCCGCGTGGTCGGGCACTTCGCCGCCGCACAATAGCTTTGCCCCTTGGGCCACGCTCTCCACCACTTGGCGGTGCAGTTCGTCGCGCAGCTCCACCCGGGCCAGCGGCCCAAGTACACAATCGGTCTTGCTGGGGTCGCCAAATTTCACGGCCTTCATGCGTGCCACTACCTGCTTTTCAAAGTCTTTACGCACGGCCTTCACTACCACAAACCGTTTGGCCGATATGCAGCTTTGTCCGGCATTGAGCAGCCTGCTCTTCACGCACACCTCGGCGGCATGTTCCAAATCGGCATCTTCCAGCACCACATAGGCATCACTGCCTCCCAGTTCAAGCACTGCTTTTTTGAGGTGCCGTCCGGCTTGTGCAGCCACTTCGCGCCCCGCACCCGTACTGCCCGTAAGGGTCACCGCCGCCACATCGGGATGTGCTATCAGCTCCCCCACCCTTGCAGCCTGCACCAGCAGGCTTTGAAACAATCCCTTGGGAACGCCTGCACCATGTATCACTTTTTCGATGGCCAGCGAGCAGCCGCAAACGCTTGACGCATGCTTGAGCAACATTACATTGCCGGCCATGACGGCAGGCGCAAGTGCACGAAACACCTGCCAAAACGGGAAGTTCCAAGGCATGACCGCCAATATCACGCCCAATGGGCGGTAAGCCACATAGCTTTTGGTGGCTTCGGTAGGCACTATGCGGTGGGCCAACATAACCGGGCCGTGCTCGGCAAAGTATTCGCAGGTGAGTGCGCACTTCTCCACTTCTTCAAATCCTTGGGCAATGGGTTTGCCCATTTCCTCGGCAGCCAATGCGGCCAAATAGGGCTTTTCCTTGCGCAATTCATTGGCAATGGCTTTCAAAAACTGCCCCCTTGCCTCCAACGGCAACGTTTTCCACTCCGTAAATGCTTGGGTGGCAGCGGCCAAAGCGCGCTCCACTTTTTTAGCGTCGTGGGCAGGATAAGATACGATTTCTTGACCCGTAGATGGATTGTAAGTGGTGAGCAGTGCGGACAATTCGAATGGTTTCCTGCAAAAATAAATAACCCGTGGCGAACAAAACCTTTTATTAAATTGCGGCATGGTGCAGTAAACTGCTCCTTGAAAAAAGAACCAAATCTTTCCATTTATATGCAGACAGAAAAAATAAAATTCGGCACCGACGGATGGAGGGCCATTATTGCACAGGATTTTACCGTTTACAATGTGGCGCGCGTAGCGGCCGGTCAGGCCGAGTGGCTGAAGCAGCACTTCGAAAACCCATCGGTGGTCATTGGCCACGATTGTAGGTTTGGCGGCGCGCTGTTTGTAGAGACCGCTACCAAGGTATTGTGTGCCAACGGCATCAAGGTGTTGATGGCGCAAGGCTTTGTGAGCACCCCCATGATATCTATGGGCGTATTGCACTTGGCTGCCAGCCAAGGCATCGTCATCACGGCGTCCCACAATCCGCCTACTTACAACGGCTACAAACTGAAGGGTGCTCATGGCGGCCCGTCCAGCCCCAAGGACATTGCGGCTGTAGAGGCCCTGATACCCGAAGAAGTGACCGTACCCAAGGAGAGCCTGGCCCATTGGGAAGACGAAGGCCTGCTCAGCTATGTGGATTTGGAAGGGATGTATATCGAATACTTGCGCGGCAAGTTCGATATCGATGCCTTGCTCCGCTCGCCCTTCAAAATGGCCTACGATGCCATGTATGGCGCCGGCCAAAATGTCATCCGCAAGCTGCTGCCCAATGCCGTGCTGCTACATTGCGACAACAACCCTGGCTTCAACGGCCAAGCACCCGAGCCGCTCGACAAAAACCTACAAGAACTGGCCCATACGGTGGCCACCACGCCCGAGGTAAAAATTGGGCTGGCTACCGATGGCGATGCCGACCGCATAGGTCTATATGACGAAGACGGCCATTTCGTGGATGCCCACAATATCATCCTGCTGCTCATCCACTATCTGCACCACTATAAGGGCATGAATGGTAAGGTGGTCATAGCTTTCTCTGTAACCGACCGCGTCAAGACGCTGTGTGCCAAGTATGGGCTACCCGTGGAAGTGACGGCCATTGGTTTCAAATACATCAGCGAAATAATGGTGCACGATGACGTTTTGGTGGGTGGAGAAGAGAGCGGAGGCATTGCCGTAAAGGGCCACATTCCCGAACGCGATGGCATTTATGACGGCTTGGCTTTGTTCGAGTTCATGACTACTACGGGCAAGACGTTGAAACAGCTTTGCCAGGAAATCTACGACATCGTGGGCACCTTCGTTTACGAACGCAACGACCTCACCATCGACAATACGCTCAAAAACAACATCATCAACAAGGCCAATGCCGGTGGCTACACCCACTTCGGCAAGTACACCTTCAACCGCACCGAGAATATCGACGGCGTGAAATACCACCTCGATAATGGCGGATGGATGATGCTGCGGGCTTCGGGCACAGAACCTTTGCTGCGCGTGTATGCCGAAGGCAACAACCGCGCGGAGACCCTTGACATTTTGGAAGAAGTGAAGAAAACGATTCTCGCTTAGGAGGCAAGCAAAGATTTTGGCGGCCGGACAGTTTCAACGCTGTCCGGCCGCTTTGCTATTGCGCCAGTTTCACAAGGCTGAACCCTTGGCGCACACCGCCATCTATTACCTCGCCAATATAAACGCCCTGCGGCAGGTTGCAGGTGGGCAAATCGTTTTGGCCACTGGTGAGTTGCACCTGCCTTAGGCACCGCCCGGTAACGTCCCATAGCCTGAACTCGGCAGGTGTTGTGCCTTGCTGCGTGTACTTGATGCCTATAAAGCCGCAGAAAGGATTGGGTGAGATGCATACTGCATTCATCCCGACCAGCACGGCGCCAACTTGCAACGAGGGCACGACTACAAAAGGGAAGAAGGCGGTATCAGACCCGCATGAGGTGGTTACCACATAAAACAGGGTGTCTACACCCACTTCGAATGCGAAAACATTGCCGGCCGTTCCAATGGCCGCAATGAACCCATTGGAACTGTACCACACTCCGCCCGTTACCGCATCGGAGATTGTGGTGAGGGTGCCTACGGCCACGGTGTCCGTTCCTGTTATCACACCGGCATAATCGGCCGGTCCAACTGAATCTGTAAGGTATTTGGAGAACGTGCCACAGGCATTCACGACGGTATAGGTAAAAGTGGCCACTCCCAGTCCGACACCCGTCACGATGCCTGATGTTGCACCTATGGTGGCTACACCGGGTGCCGACGACGACCATGTGCCACCTAAAATGGTGTCTGTCAAGGTGATTGTGTTCCCCGCACACATTACGTTGGGCCCGGATATGGGGGCGATTCCGGAAGAAGCATCAACGGTGAGCGGCAAGGCCGTATTGCACGCACCTAATGTATAGGTCAGAAAGGTCGCACCGGCAACAACACCTCGCACCATGCCGCCGGCACCCACAACAGCCACGCCACTACCCACCGACCATGTGCCGCCGGGAATGCTGGACGTAAACAATGCCGAATCGCCCGCACACAGCGCGCTTACACCAGTCAAGATACCCGCAGTAGTACAAGGGGTATCCAGGAGCACAAGGCCTTGACCGCAATTGAAGCCTTGGGTATGCACGACTCCCGTCGCAAACGTCGGATTGGTAAAAGATGAACCGCCTCCACCGCCGCCGCCATAAGTACCCGTTCCACCGCCGTAGTAACCACCGCCGCCAGCACCGCTACCACTACCGCTGCCGTAAGATGCCGAATAGGTACCGCCCGTCAAATAACTGCCAGACCCGCCAGTATACCCGCTGCATGCACCGGGGCTCCCGCCCGTGGTTTGCGTGCCGCCAAATCCACCCGTAGTACAGCCCACAGATATGCCGGTACCACCTGTGAGTCCGCCACCTGCACCTCCCAAATCTCCGGTGCCGGAGCCGCATTCGTCGCCACCCCCGCCTCCCCCACCGCCGGCCACAACCAAAACAGCACCGGTGGCAGCATCTGAGATAATGGTTGCGCCACCACCGCCTGCGCCGGGGAACGAAGTCGTCCAGCCCGAATCTGTGCCGCCGCCGCCGTATCCTCCGGGGCCGGTCGTTCCGCCACCTACGCCGGGATGTTCACCTACTTGGACTTTCAACACCTGTCCGGACGTGACCGTCAACAGGGCTTGTACCCTACCACCACAACCACCCACCGATTGAAAACCGGAATAACAGGCCAAGCCGCCGCCTTGTGCGCCGCGAGCATCTACGGTGAGCGAGGTGATGCCTGCCGGAACCGTAAAATATTGCGCACTATCCACCACGTTGAACGTGGCCAACTGGGCAAACGCCGACGCGGCGGCAATCGCCAACAAACAGCACAACCCAAGACCCCGCAATGCAAAAAATCGATTCATGCCCCTTTGTTTAATTAGCCTATATATTGCAGAAGCCCTCCATGGAAGGGCTTCTCTATTACTGTTTCAATAGTTTCGTCCAGTGCGCCCCTACTCCTTCACCACTGTCCGCGCCATATCGAATCCTGCACCCGTGGCCCGAACAAAATAGGTGCCGGGCATGGCGAGGTCAGGTATCGTGGTCGCTGCATTGGTCGTGCCATAAAACAGCGCCACTTGGCGGCCGGCTGCATCGGTCACGGTGTAGGTTACCTTGGAGTCGATGTTGGAAGTCACCATCAATTGGGCGGCTCCTGCAAATGGGTTGGGGGCAATGGCAAGTGCGCTACCCGCGACACCGCTATGGGTGCCGATGCCGGTAGTAACTGGCAATACCGTGAAATCGAATGTGGATGTTGCAGAACCGCACGAGTTGGTTACCGTATAAACAATAGTATCGGTGCCCGGAGCTACAGCATGCACCGTTCCACCTGCCGAAACAATTGTGATACCGGTATTGGTGGCACTCCAAACACCGCCCGTAACCGATTCCATGAGGGTCACGGTGCTGCCGTCATATACGAGGCCTGTACCGGTGATAATGCCGGCCGTGGGCGGGGCATCGATGGTGAACACTGCCGAGGCAGTGTCCGTTACTCCGCAAGAACCGGTCATGGTATAATAAACGGTGTCCATACCTGCTGCAACCGGCATAATTTCGCTGCCGCTCAGCACGGCATTGCCATTGGATATGATTAGGCTGCCACCGGCAACGGTTAACCCCACGCCTACGCCGGCAGTGGTTTGACAGATATGGCTTGGCACAGTAACAGTACCGGGGTATCCCAGTGGATTGACCGTAATCACCAATTCGGTGGTGCCGGTTCCACAAACGCTTGTAGATAGATAGTATACCGTATCCACACCCGAACTCAAACCCACTACACTGGCGGAATCCGCACCTATCGCCACAACTGCGGCATGGCTGTTGCTAACCGACCAAGTGCCACCCGGGGTAGATTCACCGATCAATATTGTGCTTGCAGGACATACGGCATTGGCTCCGGAAATGGTGCCGCCCGCCCCTGTAACATACAAGGGAAGCTCGGCATAAGCCGAACAACCGCCCGATGTAACGGTATAATCGATAACCGTACTACCCGTGGCAACACCGTGAACCACACCCAGCGAACTGCTTACGGTGGCTACACCCGCGGTAAGACTAGACCAAGTGCCACCCGTAACGGTTTCGGCAAGGGTAATACTCGCACCCACGCAAATCGTGTCTACCCCGGCTATGCTGCCGGCAGAGGGGACAGGATTCACTGTGATGACAACTGAACTCGACACCAAACAAGATTCCATCAAAGTATAAGTCAAAGTGTCTACTCCGGCAGTCATTCCGGATAGGTTCCCGCCGGTCATGAATGCACCATGCCCGTTCGAGGCAGTCCAGGTGCCACCGGGAATGCTGGCATAAAGCGTTGCTTCCAGACCTACACAAATAGGCGCGGCACCCGAGATGGTTGCTGCGGTGGGGTTCTGTACTTTCATGTAAACCATAACGGTATCGGAATAGGTTCCGTCTGTGACCAAAACTTGAAAAGAATCCAGTCCGAGATATCCGGCAGTAGAAGTATAGGCCATGCCTACCGGGGTTACCACGCTGTCGGTGCCATTGCTCAATGCCGTGTAGGGAAAACCCGAAACCGTACCATTGGCAGGAGGGGTTAGGATGGACCAAGTTTCAGCTTGGGCCAAATCGAGATCAGCAACTTCCAACAGACTCGTAACGGACAATGCCACTCCCGGGCAAGGGTACTCCCATTGGGCACGGCCCATTGCGAACACGGGATTATGGGTGAGCTCGATGGCTTTGCGGAGGCGGTAGTTGTTGTGGTCGGCTACAAACAGGTTTTGTGAAGGATCTGAGTATACTCCGTAAGGCCAATTCAGGTCTTCCATCATGGCATCGGCGCCATCGCCACTATACCCATCAGCAGTAAGGCTCCCGGCCACCGTATTGATGATTCCTGTAGCCTTGGCAATTTCGCGGCAGGAGCAGCTTACATCGCAAAGGAAAATGTTGCCGGTAGTGTCGCAACACATGCCCCAAATGCCGCCCAATCCCGCAGCCGTTGCCGGCCCGCCGTCGCCCGATGCCATACCGCCGGTACCGGCAATGGTAGTGATGATGCCTGTAGCCGCATTCACTTCCCGAATATAGGAAACCACAATGCCTACTTGATCTGAGAAATACAGGTTGCCGTTTTGGTCAACGCAAATGGCCACCGGATACTTGAGGGTTGCAGCAGTTGCTGCACCACCGTCGCCGGTATACCCCGTTGCACCTGTACCTGCCACGGTAGTGATGATTCCGGTTCCGGCAGCAATTTTACGGATGGCGTTGTTACCGTAATCGGCAACATATAGGTTACCTACAGCATCCATACAAATACCTTCAGGCGTGGTCATTTTGGCGGCGGTAGCTGCGCCACCGTCTCCCAAATACCCGTAGGTGTAGGAACCTGCAACACGCAACGTATCTCCTGTTGCGGTGGCAATTCGGCAAACCCGTTCCGCTGTCGTTACATATAAATAAGTGCCGGTTGGATCGATACACATATATTGTGGCGAGGGCAACGTAGCCAACGAAGATACCAACCCGGTTCGGGCATCCAACTTCCTGACCCGATTGTTGGAAATGTCGGTAAAATAAATATTGCCCAGCGCGTCGGTACACACATCATTAATACCGCCTACCAATGTCTTCGGCCCCGAAAGTCCATCACCATTGTAGCCCGTTGTTCCGTTACCCACCAAGGTGACAGTAATTCTGTGGGCTTGGGCATTGAAGCCTGCAATGACGCAAGCCGCCAACAGGACTGTCCACAACGCGTTGATTTTCTTCATACCGTTTGTATTTTGAGGATAAAGTTACTTGTAAATACAACCTATCGCATCCCGACCAAAAACTTTTTTCTTATTTGAATTGGGTAGATTCCTGCTTACGTAACACGACCATTTCACATAAAAACATAGACGCACTTGACACAGCTCTCAATTTTTCAACCGAAAGCAATCAAACCATCGATTTTATTGCTTTCGGTTGAATAATTGACCCGTACGGAACGGACTATTACCCTAGCCAAACTCCTACCTCATCATCAACAACTTGATCGTCTCCCGATATGTCCCAGTCGTCAAGGTACAGTAGTAGGTACCTGGCGATAAGTTCATTCCTTCAAACGACACCCTATGGGTACCCTTATCGAATTCACCGTTGGTGGGCACTCCCACTTCGCGGCCCAAGCCATCGCACACCGTAATCTTGACGTGGCTGTCGGCCTGCAACGTGAACTGGAGGCTTGTGGCTGCGTTGAAGGGGTTAGGGAAAGCGGTGAAATTCAATGATGCCGAACTTTGCTGCAACAAGCTGTTGATACCCAAAACATCGGCCACCGAATTCAGATAGGTGGAAAAGATGCCGTGAGAATGGGTGGCCACGGTGAGCAGCCCATCTGTAGTGCGATAGTCCATCATATCAACCACCGATTCGCCGATGGTGGACGAACCCATTTGGGTCCAAACGGTCGATATGCCGTTGAGTACCGATGTGGCATAGAGCCCAATACTGGTACCAACAAAATACACCAAACCATCGGCGGTATGCGCGAATGTGGCCCACCTAACCGATGGCCCATTGCCCGTGCCGGATGTACTCGGCTCCAGATTACCCCCTATCCTACTCCACGTAGTGCCGCCATTGCTGCTGAAAAACAGGCTGTAGATGTTGTAGTTGGAGAAAACCGCGATTACGCTGTCTGCATTCGTAGGATTTACGGCAATACACGCCACGTTGCCAGACAGCGAGAACAAGGTGGACGTCACATTATGCATCGCCGGCGTTCCCACATTGGCCGAGTCAATACGGTATATCTTTTGCGCCGAGGTGCCGACATAAAGGCGGTTGGCGGGAACAGTAGATATCCCCAATGCGGTAATAGTCACCTTTAGCCCCGGTATCGAATCAGGAAATTTGACCCAGTTGGTGCTGATGCTGTCCCAATTGTTGGCAAACGGAATGCCCGCCAAGTTATCGTTGCGCCACAGGTACTTGCCACCGGCCATATACATGATGGAATTGTTGTTCGGGTCCAACAGAAACGGATTGACGAATTGATAATTCGTACCACCTATTGGGTCTATACGGGCAAAACTGTCGGTGGCACCGCCGGCAGAGAGCCGCATTTTCCGCGTCTTACCACTTTGGATGCTCATATAGTAGGTTCGGCCACTGTCGCCTATCGCGCAGAAGGAGCCGTCTCCGCCACTTGGTGAAACCCAAGGCGTGGTTGCCCCCATAGTATTGGTAAACCAACTGCCATTGTCTTGCGCTCCCCCTATCACGACGCTGTCGGTGGAAGTGTGGTTGATGGCGCAAGTGTAGAACATACTGTTAAGGTAGCCGTTGTTCAAATTCGTCCAAGCCACGGTGTCGGCCATGTTATTGCCCGTAAAGAACACCCCGCCATCGTTGGACGAATACATTTTGGTTGGGTCGCTTGGCACAAACCACAACTCATGCTGGTCAGGGTGGTGATTGAGGTAACCTTTAACCACGGGTAACAATGCCCCCTGCACATACCCCCCGATAAACGTAGTATGGCTGTTGTCGTTGAAGCCCGAGTTGGACCGGTACACGTTGGTGCCACCAATAAAGACTACTCCTGTATCATCGGGCTTCGGCTTCACTACCAAATCGTAAGACCCCTGACAGGTAAACTTGTCGAACTGCCCTCCCGATGATGGCAGATTCGCACTCAAGTTTCTCCACACGCCACCCGTGTCGGCCCCGGTACCCGATTTGTAATAGTATTTCCAAAGGCTGTTCCACTCTACGGTACCCAAGTAATTGGTGTCCGGCATGCCGGAGCTTGGAGTATTGCAGAGGAAATAAACCTGGCTTTCATCCGCAGGACTGATGCCGATTTTGCAGCGGTTGAAGCTGTCTGGGAAGCCTACCGGGGTGATGTTCGTGAAAGTCGTGCCATCCACAGACCGGTAGATGCCCTTGCTGGGGCCGTCGGAACTCAAGGTGGCATAGATTACGCCGTGCGAAGTAATGGCGATATCGGAGAAGTAGGACACCGTGGAACTCAAGTAACTACCCAATGCCGTAGACCAAGTGGTGCCCCCATTGGTAGATTTGTAAATACCGCCGTAGGCGGCCACGTAAATGTCTGTATTTGCCGTATCGGCAGGGTTTACCACAATGTTCCAAGCCACTTGCGCCCACGTTGAAAATATGCTGTACAGCCCCGAGGTGGCCGGAATGACATTCCAGGTCTTGCCGCTATCGGCAGAGTGAAACACACCGGTACCCAAGTAGTAGGCTCCAGTCGCACTGGCTGATGCACCATAGGCCTCTCCCGACCCATAATACCAGTTGGCCTGATGACCCGGCCGCGTATCCTGAACCAAGCAAGACACACTGGGATAACTGTTGATGGGCGTACATGCGGTCCAGCTCGCGCCGGCATCCGTAGAGCGCCACATGCCGCCCGAGCACGACCCTGCAACCAGATACCGTTCGTTGGTCACGTCCAGGGCCATGGCACGGGTTCTGCCACCCACGTTCCAAGGCCCGCGAGCACTCCAAACCAAGCCCGCAGACGTAGCGCCGGAGTAGGCACCGGCTACCCAATTGTCTTTGGGCAGCGTCATAGCAAATTCCAACTCCTTTTGGCGCACATTGTCAGGAATCTTACCCGATGCCGGGTCGCGCAATCTCGCAAGTTCATAGGCATACCTACCGTCAGCATCATCACCTCCCGCATCCGCCCCACCTATAGCCCAATCAGCCTCCCCTCTGGCATGGGGCGCCAAGAACGCCAAATACCCCATGGCCGAAAGCACCATCACAGCAATAGTAACATAGGTCTTTTTCATCCTCTATAAGTTTGAGTTTAAAAGAATTGTTTTGCCCTTTCAACAATAAAGCCCCAAAATGGGGCTTTATTGTCGTTAGTCCTATCTGATTTTACTTATCCAAAACGAA
>CAIVHI010000078.1 GCA_903905685.1 uncultured Bacteroidota bacterium
CCCATGCTCCACGCCCATATCTATTATTTCGCCGGCCTTGCTGATGCCTTCGCCGTAAATCATGTCGAATTCCACTTGGCGGAAGGGGGGAGCCACTTTGTTCTTCACCACCTTCACCTTTACTCGGTTGCCCGACACGGTATCGCCGTCCTTGATTTGGCTGATGCGGCGAATATCCAAGCGCACGGAGGCGTAAAACTTCAAGGCATTACCGCCAGTAGTGGTTTCTGGATTGCCGAACATCACGCCTATTTTTTCGCGCAACTGGTTGATGAAGATACAGCAGCAACCTGTACGGTTGATGGTGGCCGTGAGTTTCCGCAACGCCTGGCTCATGAGGCGGGCTTGCAGCCCCATTTTGCTTTCGCCCATTTCGCCTTCCAGTTCGCCCTTGGGCACGAGTGCCGCAACGGAGTCTATCACGACCACGTCTACCGCGCCAGACGAGATAAGTCGATCGGCTATTTCCAACCCTTGCTCGCCATAGTCGGGCTGGGAGATGATGAGGTTGTCTACATCCACTCCCAGTTTGCGGGCATAGTTGGCATCGAAGGCGTGTTCCGCATCGATGATGGCGCAAATACCGCCGGCCTTTTGGGCTTCGGCAATGGTATGCAGCGAAATTGTAGACTTACCCGACGATTCAGGGCCATATATCTCCACTATACGTCCGCGGGGGAACCCACCCACGCCAAGGGCCACATCGAGGCCGAGGGAGCCCGTGCTGATGACCTCCATTTTCTCCTTCTGCTTTTCGCCCAGCAGCATGACCGACCCTTTGCCGTAATCTTTTTCAATTTTGTCGAGCGCCAGTTTGAGCACCTTCAGTTTATCCTCTGCCATATGGTGTGTGAGATTTCGTTATCAAGAAGAATTCAAAATTAGGCCAAAATAGCGTGGCAAATAGCCACCATAGCGCAAGTATTTATCAACATTCCGTTACAGAAATCCCAAAAGCATAAAACGGTTGCAGCCATGGGCGATTGGCAGTTTATGGGTAGTAGTGGGGAAAAGGAGTGTGGATTCCCGCTTCCGGCAATTTACGGAACACATAGAAGAAAGAGCAAGAGTGATAGGAACGATTCGCCATTAAGCTTTGGACATTACTGAATCGCGAAGCAGTGGCACTTTAAAACGGAGAAATTAAGAACACAGGCATATAAAATATATAAATAATTCAGTGATGGTCGACTGTCCACATATCAGTTGCACAACTTAGTATACCCCGGTGAGTTCCATCAAAGGCTGGACATTGGAATACCCGGCCAAAAAAAGCAGCAAAAATGCATTGCTGTGTTTCATGGTTTGAAATTTTTATCGATTTCAAAGTCGTTTATCAATTGGGCTGTGATGAATTTGGGTAATATCTATTTTACAGATTCACCCACAGGTCGGAAACGCAGATATTCATATAACAAAAAAATTCATTCTATTTGTCTCCTTGGACATAAGCACCCAGAACCACCAATAACTTTGTCCATTACCACTAAAATCAAAAGCAGGGCCAAAAAAAACACGGCCTGGTCGTAGTATTTCCTTCACTTTCCGGAAGCAAATACTTCCGGAAAAAACTTTGTCGAGATAACCTACAAAGCAACAAACCGGAAAGACTTGAACGAAGGGAATTTCAACAGCGCAACTGCTCCGAACATCGCTCCCGCATGCAAGCCCGACTACCCCCGAAGGAGCGAATGCAGTTCGCCCCTTCGCCCCAACGCAAATTTGCCCTACCCTTTCTCCAACCCCTTACTCAAAACTCCCATTATACCTCGGATGGTATTTTTCCAGCGTGTGGCGCAAATAGGTCTTGTCGAGGTGGGTGTAGATTTCGGTGGTGGTAATGCTTTTGTGGCCCAGCATCTCCTGCACGGCGCGGAGGTCGGCTCCGGCTTCTACAAGGTGGGTGGCGAAGCTGTGGCGCAAGGTGTGCGGATGCAGAGAGGTGTCAAGGCCGGCCACTGCAGCCAAATCTTTTATGATGAGGAACACCATGACGCGACTCAGGCTATGGCCGCGGCGGTTCAGGAAAAGGTAGTCTTCCTGGCCGGGGGCTATTTTGGGCAAGTGGCTGCGCACATGGTCTTTATACAGTATGATTTGTTGTGTGGCCGAGGTGCCAATGGGCACCAGCCGCTCCTTGTTGCCTTTGCCCAATACCTTGATGAAGCCGAGGTCGAGATACATATTGGAGATTTGCAGGCCAATCAGCTCACTCACGCGCAGGCCGCAACTATAGAGCGTCTCAAGCATTGCGCGGTTGCGCTGGCCTTCGGGCGTGCTGTGGTCAATGGCGCCAAAAAGGCGTTTCACCTCTGCTACACTTAGCACATGGGGCAATGCCCGTTGCATTTTAGGGGAGCCCAGCAGCTCAGTAGGGTCGTCCACAATAAGGTCTTCGAGCAGCAGGAACCTGAAAAAAGACTTGATGCCGCTCAATATTCGCGCCTGCGTGTTCACAGCCAGCCCCAGCTCGGTTAGTTGTTCCAGCAGCGGGCGCAAGTGCTCGGCGGTCACGCCTTCTATGGGCACGTCGGGGCACTCGGTTTCGAGGTAGCGCAGCAGTAGGGCCACGTCGTGGAGGTAGGCACCAACCGTGTTTTCCGACATTGAGCGTTCCAGCATCAGGTAGGCACGGTAGCCTTTAAGGTGGGCTTGAAGCATGTAACGTCCTATTTTTTGTAGCTTCGCATTCGATACGAAGTTCCGCCATTTTCGGCAACTTTTCCTTTTCAAGGCCACCACCCAACCACCAGCCATGCGCATTGCCATCATCAACGGCCCCAACCTCAACCTGCTTGGCAGGCGCGAGCCGCATATTTATGGTTCCCAATCTTTCGAGGACTATTTCGTGGGGCTTATCGCTGCATTTCCCGGCGCGCACCTTTCTTATTTTCAGAGCAATGGTGAGGGTGCGCTTATTGACAGGCTGCAGGACTGCATGGCCACTGCCGATGGTGTGGTCATCAACCCCGGCGGCTACGCACACACCAGTGTAGCGCTGGCCGATGCCATTTCGGCCAGCGGACTACCGGTTGTCGAAGTACACATTTCGAATATCGCCGCACGCGAGCATTTCCGCCACCATTCTTACACGGCCGCACGGTGCATAGGCACCATATCGGGCTTGGGTTTGGATGGCTATGCGCTCGCGGTGCGCCATTTGCTGTCACACCACAATCCGTAACCGCAGGGTGCAAGCCCTTATTTTTCAATGGCTTCGGCCAATTCCTTGGCATCAGGCGTTACACCGGAGAGGAACACGCCCACCAAATTGCCTTTTTCGTCGATGAGGTATTTCTGAAAGTTCCACTTCACTTCACTGTCTTGAAAGCCGTTCTCGGCCTTGCGGGTCAGCCATTGGTAAACGGGGTGCATGTCGTCGCCCTTCACCGAAATTTTGGCGGCCATGGGGAAAGACACCCCATAGTTCTTTTGACAAAACGAGGCGATTTCGCCATTGGACCCCGGCTCTTGTGCGCCAAAGTTGTTGGCAGGAAAGCCTACAATGACGAGCTTACTGCCGTACTTCTTCGATAGCTTTTCCAAGCCCTCATATTGCGGGGTGTAGCCGCACTTGGAGGCCGTATTGACCACCAGTATCTTCTTGCCCTTGTATTTGGAGAAGTCGATGGTGCCGCCCGACAGGCCCGGCACTTTGAAGTCGTAAATAGACTTGGGCTTGGCGGTCACCAATACGGGTGCCGACATCAGTAGGCTCATGAGCAGGATAGCTGCGGTTTTCATAAAAAACAGTTTTGGCAATAGTAGCACTCTACACGGCGGCAACAAAATAGGAGTTTGCAATACATGTATTTCCGTTAAAAAAGGCCTTGAGGGAAGGGCAAACGGCTACCAACAAAAAAGGGAGATTTGTTGACGTAAAACACTATCTTCAACCTCAAATAAAAACATTTATGTCGCACAACGATTCAAAACCATTTCCATCGGACATCGAAATCTCGAGGACCACGAAATTGAAACCCATATCGGAGATTGCTTCCCACTTGGGCATCAATCCCGACGACATTATTCCTTACGGACGCACGAAGGCGAAAATTCCGCTGACTTACCTGAACGAGGAAAAAATAAAGCAGGGCAACCTGATTCTGGTTACCGCCATTACCCCCAACAAGGCGGGCGTGGGCAAAACGGTGACGAGCGTTGCGGTATCGTTGGGCCTCAATTACTTGGGCAAGAAAGCCTGCGTGGCACTGCGCGAGCCGAGCCTCGGCCCCTGCTTCGGTATGAAAGGCGGCGCGGCCGGCGGCGGCTACTCGCAAGTGCTGCCCATGGAAGACATCAACCTGCACTTTACCGGCGACTTCCACGCCATCACCTGCGCCAACAACATGATTTCAGCATTGCTGGACAACTACCAATACCAAAACCGCAATACCGACAAAGCCCTTGACCGTATTGTATGGAGGCGCGTGCTGGACGTGAACGACCGCTCGCTGCGCAACATGGTAAGCGGATTGGGAGGCACTGCCAACGGCACACCCCAAGAGGCCGGCTTCGACATCACCCCCGCTTCCGAAATCATGGCGCTGTTCTGCCTCGCCTCCGACCTCGACGACCTGCAAGCCCGCATTGAGCGCATCGTTTTGGGATATACGTCCGACAAGAAGCCGTTTACCGTTCATGACCTCGGCATTGGCGAAGCTATAACCGTATTGTTGAAAGACGCCTTGCTGCCCAACCTGGTGCAAACCACCGAGCAGACCCCCGCGTTCGTGCACGGCGGCCCCTTTGCGAACATCGCCCACGGCTGCAACTCGGTACTGGCTACCAAAATGGCCCTTAGCACCAACGACTTCGTAGTGACGGAATCGGGCTTCGGCAGCGACTTGGGTGCCGAGAAATTCCTCGACATCAAGTGCCGCGTATCCGGCCTGCGCCCGAAAGCAACCGTCATCGTGGTAACATCGGCCGCACTGAAACTGCACGGTGGTGTGCCCGCAGCCGAAATCAGCAAGCCCAACCTGGCTGCAATGGTTGCCGGCCTGCCCAACCTGCAACGCCACATCCAAAACATGAAGAACTTCGGCCAAAGCGTAGTGGTGTCGTTCAACAAATTCAAACACGATACCGAAGAAGAAATCAATCACCTCACCGAGTTCTGCGCGAGCGAAGGCGTGGCATTCGCCATCAACAACGGCTTCACCAAGGGTGGCGAGGGTGCATCTCCCGTGGCCCAAAAAGTGCTCGACATCATCGAGAACAACCCCTCTTCCGACATCAATTTTACCTACGATTTGGAAGACAGCATCCGCACGAAAATCGAGAAAATCTGCAAGAAGATATACCGTGCCGGCAGCGTCACCTTCGGCGGCAGCGCACTAACCAAGATGAAGCAGTTTGAAGCCCAAGGTTGGGACAAACTCCCCATCTGCATCGCCAAGACGCAATACTCCTTCACCGACGACGAGAAGAAGATTTGCGCACCTACGGATTTCAACATCAATATCCGCGACCTCGTCATCAACGCAGGTGCCGGCTTCATTGTAGCCGTAGCCGGCGAAATCATGCGCATGCCGGGCCTCCCCAAAGACCCCCAAGCCATGAGGATCAAACTGGTGAACGGGGAAATCGAGGGATTGAGCTAGGATCTTAATTTTTAGAGAGTTGCACAGGCAGTGGTTCTTGGAGGTCTCCGGGAACCACTGCTGTTTTTTGGAGGTAGGGGTATTTACGGCAGTGACGCGGACAAATACGAATACGAATTCGCAAACCGACAAGCCACGCCAATCTCCCCAACAAACTCAATCTCTACGAATGTGGGCATGCCTTGTCAAAACCCACTTGTAACAATGCCGATAGGCAAATAGTCATGCAGCATCATTTTCGAGCATCGCAGAATTGCAACTTTCTTTGTCGCTTAGCAGGTTTCAGTTTCACAAACAGCCGCGACCAACGGGCATTGCGCACGCCACTAAAACCAAACCACAAATTCACTCCCCTCGTTCACGGCACTTTTCACTTCCACCTTTCCCCCCAAAGATTCCACTTGGGTTTTGGTGATGTAAAGGCCGATACCCTTGCTGTCGTAGCCTTCGTGAAACACCTGATTCAGCAGGAACACCTTCTTTCCGTACTTCTTGATGTCCAGTCCCAAACCGTTGTCCATCACCGAAAGCGCGGTGCGGTCGCCCTCCACAAACGTCTTTATCGTAATTACCGGTGGCACTTCGGGCTTGGAGTATTTCAGGGCATTGCTGATGAAATTATAAAGGATGCTCTCCAGATACACCCTTGGATACTTGATGACCTCCACTTCAAGATGCAGCCTGATGTCGGCCCTCTTCTCAAAGATGACGCCGTGTAGCTGCCCAACCAATTCGTTCACGAGGTCGGGAACGATGCAGTCGTCAAAAAGCAATTCGTTATTGAGCTTGATTTGCGTCACCTCCAACAAGGTCTCCAAGCATTCCGTGAGCGACTTGCAGCTCATGCCTATAAAGTCCAGCGACTCGTCAAGCGTGAACGCTTCCACAGTAATGGGATTCAAGCCATCGGCATCGCCAATCAGTTTGGCCCGGAGCACCTTGGCAAACATCTCGATATTGCGCACCGGCCCACGGAGGTTGTGTGCAATGATTTTGTTCAACTCTTCCAACTGCTCAATCTTGTTCACCAAGTTGTCACGCGTCGACTCCAAACTGATGTTTTTTCGGAATACTTCGTTCTCCAGCAACCGTTTCTCCGTAATGTCCACCATTTGCGATACGAAGAACTTGGGTGAGCCATCGGCGTTGCGCACCAGCGATACGGTGAGTGCAATGAGGACGATTCTATCTGACCTGGAGATGATTCGTTTTTCGATGGTATATGACGCAATTTCTTGGGCCAATAGCCTGTCCACCTGCGGCCTGTCTATATCGATATCTTCGGGCAGCGTGATGTCGCGGGAATTCATCGACAACAATTCCCGCCGTGTATAGCCGGTAAGACTGCAAAACTCGGCGTTGACGTCGAGATAATCGCAATCGGGTCCCACGATGGCCATGCTCAGGCCGCAGCCATTGAAAGCCGCCGAGAACGTCTCCATACTGGTCCTCAATGCCAATTGCGTCTCCATGAGGTCGGTCACGTTTATTCCGTAGGCTATCACGCGAGACACTTCGTCGGCGTCGCCCAGAAGGGGATGGTAAAACCGCATGGTATAAGTGGCGCCGCTATTGCTTTCCTTTTCTTCTATCCAGCAAATCTGCTTGTTGTCGTTCACAGCAGCATCGAAGGCCACTTTTCGCACCGCGGCAAGGGCATCAACCGACGATTGCAGGAGACCTGCCCCATCGGCATCGGGGCCCACGCCCGGCACTCCGGCATCCCAATTCGAGCCGGAATTGGCAAACAATACCTGCCCGTCGGCCGATATCACGGCTACGTTCGCAGGAATATTGTTGAGGACCGATTCGAAAAATTCACGTTGCGCCAATATTTGGGCTTCCGATTGACTTTGGGCGGAAACGTCGTTGAACTGCCAAATCTCCCCTTTAAATACCCCGTTCACATTCAACGGCAAATAATCCCTTTTGAATACCTTGCCCGACAACAACCGTATCTCGTCGCCCAAAACTTTGATGCCGTTTTCCTGCAACTGCTTGATGCGGGCGAGATGGGCATCGGGATCCTTGAAATTGGTTTTGCTGAACTCCAACCATTCCCGAAGATTCAAGCCCTTGATGTTTGGGCGGGTGCCGTCGTTATATTTCCCGAAAAACTGCTCGTTGAAGAATACGATATTCCGATGCTCATCGGCCACCAATATGCCGCAATGCAGGTGATTAAGCAGGTTGTTGAGGAAATTGGCTTTGAAAGGATACTTTTCTTCTTCCTTTTTCCAAAGGTCGATATCCAAATATACAACCAACACTCCTCTCCTACCCGGCCCTAAATCAGAAATGCTACAATACAACCATTTATAATTACCATTCTTACAGCGGTATCGCAACTCCGTCTTCATCCTATCGCCCAACCGTTTTAAGGCGGATTCCATGAGTAAATCGGCCTTGAAAACATCGTCGGTGTGGAGCTTCTCCCGCCATTCATCAGCCGTGGCGATTTCCCCCTTGGCATAGCCGAAAGTCTGTTGCCAATTTTCCGAAAACTCCATTAGTCCGGTGTCCAAATCGGCCTCCCAAAAACCATCCGACACGTAATCGGAGCCCTTTTCCGGCGGCCCATCGTTTCCCGGGAGGGGAACGGCTTCCAAATACTCAAACAGCACCAAAGCATCTTCACTATCGGGAATGCAAAACAGCACCTTCACAGCGAGGTGGCAAGCTATTTTATTGGCATTCACAATCCTTATGAAATGAGAACCGTTGGCCATTGCCCCAAAACCGTCTAAAATTTGCCCCTGACACTGACCAATCAAATCGACGGCGGTAAATTCGTGATGGGCTGACGTTGTATTCCCCCAAGCCTTGTCTTTGTGCCAAATCGAAGAAATTTCGAGGGATGGTGACACCCGGACAATCAAATCAGCCACTTGCAGCAGGGTATCCACTACTGGTTTCAGCCTGCCATCCAGCTCGCTCTCTGCCGACATCATAACTGCTAAGGTTTATATATCCTAACAATATGGTCCACAATTCGCTCGGCGGTATGTCCGTCCCAAAGTTCGGGAATGCCGCCTTTTTTCCACCTGCCACCAAAAAGCGTGGCGAATGCGGGAGCGATTGCTGCGGGGTCAGTGCCCAACAATTCGTTGGTGCCCACCGTGCAGGTCTCCGGGCGTTCGGTATTGTCGCGCAGCGTCATGCAGGGCACACCCATAACGGTAGTTTCTTCGGTTATGCCGCCCGAGTCGGTAACCACCGCCTTGGCGTGCTTCACCAAGTAGTTGAACTCCAAGTAGCCCATGGGTTCAACGGCATATAATGTGGGATATGTAATTCCTGCTGCGTCCAACATTTTCGCGGTGCGCGGGTGAACGGGGAAAATAACGGGCAGTTGTTGGCTTCCCATTACCACTTCCTGTATCAGCTCCTTCAACTTGTCGGCACGGTCCACATTGGCGGGGCGGTGCAGGGTCATCACCATATAGTTGCCGGCAGTAAGGCGGTAACGATCCCAAAATTCCGGCTGCCTTAAATGCGGCATCTGCTTCATCAGGGTGTCTATCATGGTATTCCCTACAAAACATATGCGGTTCTCAGCAATACCCGCCTGCCTCAAATTGTTGTTGGCCACATGCGATGTGGTGTAGAAATAGTCGGAAATGGAATCGGTAACGACCCTGTTGATTTCCTCAGGCATGGTCCAATCTCCCGACCTGATGCCGCCTTCTACGTGCGCCACGGCTATGTTGTTCATCTTCTTGGCAGCAATGGAGCATGCCATTGTGGAGGTAACGTCGCCCACAACGATGCACAAGTCGCAAGGCTGCTGCATGAGGAGGCGCTCATAGGCCGTCATGATTTTACCCGTCTGCTCGGCCTGGGTGCCCGAGCCCGCCTCCAAATTGTGGTGCGGCTCCGGTATGCCCAACTGCTCGAAGAAATCACCACTCATCTTTTTGTCGTAGTGCTGCCCGGTGTGAACCAGCCTGAAATCGATGGCGACGCCTTGGTCGCGCCTTTTTTGAATGGCATCAACAATGGGGGCAATCTTAATGAAATTGGGCCGCGCACCGGCAATAATGTCAATCAGCATTTATTTTCGTTTAAAGTTGAGCAAATTATCAATATCGGCTATAAATCCACCCACCTGTGTTCTGTGAGGCTATCAAGGGCCGCAAAAGTGGCCATGGTAGTATTGTAAATTTCATCGAAGGGTATCAATGCACCCCCTCCATTGCGCACACGCTCTGTAAGTAGCTTGAATTGGGCATGGTGGCCCTTGTCGGTATTGGTTTTCAATTTCGAGAAACTTTTGAAGCCGTAGCCTTCAGTAAGCCTAAAATTATCCATCACCAAGGTCCTTTCCTGCGCATATACCTCTACCCGCTCCTTCGAATAATCTTTGGAGCCATTCGCGAAGTAGTTCACCACGCCGGTAGAGCCGTTTTCATACTTCAGCAGTATGGAGGCATTGTCGGTGTCGCCGGCAGGGTTGGTGCCCATGGCATTCATGCACACCGATTTTATTTTGCTGCCTGTAAGGAAGGTAATGAGGTCGAAGTAGTGGCAGGCTTCGCCTATGATGCGGCCACCGCCCACTTTCAGGTCGTGCACCCAAACATTGGCGGGGATATGGCCGGCATTCATGGTGGCAATCACATTCATTTGGTTGGTGCCTTGCAGCAATTGCTTCATCTTCT
The DNA here is from genome assembly GCA_903905685.1 of uncultured Bacteroidota bacterium. Classification (GTDB taxonomy): domain Bacteria; phylum Bacteroidota; class Bacteroidia; order Chitinophagales; family Chitinophagaceae; genus CAIYTT01. The sequence goes on from CAIVHI010000078.1 coordinate 10,268, forward strand.
GGATGTGGGGCGAAAACCTCCTGTTGAAACCCACCGTAAGTGTCCGGCTACCGTCGTACTGATTTACAATGGACTCCAATTGTTCACGGTTAAGTGCCAATGGTTTTTCCACAAACACGTGCTTGCCTGCCTTCAGGCACTCCACCACCATGTGGGCGTGCTCGTTGTGGCGGGTGGTTATCATCACCAAGTTCACGTTGGCATCCTCCAACATGGTTTTATAGTTGGTGGTGCTTTGCGCTATATTGTACTTCTTGGCCAATGCTGTGCCCGTAACTCCCGATGCACTGGCTATCGACCGTATGGGTGCCTTGATGGCCGCCAATGCCGGCAGCATGGTCATGGCCGTGAAATTGCCGGCACCTATAATGCCTATGCCTCCGCCCGACTGCTCGAAGCTGCCCGAGCTCGTGTTCACCACATCGGCCCGGCTACTGTCCTCAGGGTATTCCAAAATCGAGGCTATCGATTCCTTATTGCTGATGTTGGAGTAAATCTTTGAAAAATCTTGCAGTGGGATGCGGTCGGTAATCAGGCTTTTAACGTCGAGCCGTCCGGTGGCAATGGCTTGCAGTACGGCTCCAAAGTTACGTTGCTCCGTCCACCGCACGAAGGGCAGGGGATAGTCGTTGCCGCCTTTTTCATAGTGGTCGTCATACCTACCCGGCCCATAGGAGCAGGACACTTGGAAAGTGAGTTCTTTCTCATAAAAATCTGCCCGACTTATATTGAGGCCGATGACGCCGATAAGGACGATGCGCCCCCGCTTGCGGCTCATCTTGGCGGCCTGACTGATGATTTCGTCGGTTTTGGCGGAGGCTGTGATGAGCACACCGTCGGCACCGGCTTGATTGGTGATGTCCTGTACGAATTTCACCACGTCTTCCGTCTCTCGTGGATTGACGGCTATCACGCCTTTTTTGCGGGCTATGGCAATCTTTCCCGGGTCGGGGTCTATGCCTATAACGCGGCAACCGTTGGCCAGCAATAGCTCGGCAGTTATGAGCCCAATAAGGCCCAAACCGGTAACCACGATGGTTTCGCCAAGTTGCGGTTTGCAGAGCCTGATGCCTTGCAGCCCGATGGAACCAATGACGGTAAAAGCCGCTTCTTCATCCGAAATAGAATCCGGAACGTGGGCAGCCAAGTTCTTGGGTACGCATACATATTCGGCATGTGGGCCATTGGACGCAACACGGTCGCCAAGTTTGAACTCCGAGACGCCCTCGCCTACCGCGATGACCCTCCCCACATTGCAATACCCCAGCGGCAATGGCTGCCCCAGTTTATTGAACACGGCGTTGAGCGTAGGTTTTAGGCCGTCGGCCTTGATTTTGCCCAACACTTGCTTCACCTTGTCGGGCTGCTGCCGTGCCTTTTGGAACAGGTTGGCCCGTCCAAACTCCACCAGCATGCGCTCCGTGCCCGCCGAGACCAGGCTGCGCGTTGTTTGAATCAAGATATGGCCCCTGCGCACCTGCGGCGCCGGCACATCTTCCAATACCGTATCCCCGGTTTTAAACGACTGAATGATCTGTTTCAAAATACCTGTTTCAAAAATTCACACAAAATACCGCCCTCCGCATAGCAATGCTGCGGGCAAACCCGGTAGGGCTGGGTTACAAAGATAGAATATTACGGTTCGCTTGGCCTGAACATCTACCGTTAAAGCAAATTTAATATATATCAACCTGATGGGACACCCGTTGTATCGATAATGGGTAGTGCGCGAAACCGACCGACAATTGAACAAAAAAGATTCAGTTTTCAAAAAACTGTTTTTTGGGAATTTTTACCGGTATACCTTTGCCCCCCGAATAAATAACGGATTAGAACAATGGATTCCAGCCATTTTAAGAAGGTATCGTTTGCGGGCTTATTGGTCACTTTGGGTATTATCTTCGGCGACATCGGCACTTCTCCATTGTACACCTTCAAGGCCATCTTGGAAGAAGGCGGTACCGGCGTCCAAATGGAAGAGTTGGTTTTGGGAGCCATCAGTTGCGTTTTTTGGACCTTGACACTCCAAACCACGTTCAAGTACATCATCATCACCCTTCATGCCGACAATAAAGGTGAAGGTGGCATCTTCTCCCTGTATTCATTGGTGCGCCGCTTCGGCCGTAAATTGATGTTTCCCGCCATGGTGGGCGCAGGCACACTGCTGGCCGACGGCATCATCACTCCACCCATTTCCGTGACCTCGGCCATTGAGGGCTTGGGCGGCATCAAGGGGCTTGAGAATACCTTTGTTCCCGGCAATCACTTGGTTTTGACCTTGGTTTTCGTCATACTGCTGTTCCTTTTCTCTTTTCAGCGCTGGGGCACCAAGGTGGTGGGCGGCTCTTTTGGGCCCATCATGTTCATTTGGTTTTTGATGCTCGGTGTTTTGGGCATATCCCAAATCATCAAGTACCCCATCATCTTCAAAGCCCTCAACCCCATGTACGGGTTCAGCCTGCTCACCACACACCCCAAAGGGTTCTGGCTGCTGGGCGCCGTTTTCCTGTGTACAACAGGTGCCGAAGCGCTGTATGCCGACTTGGGCCACTGCGGACGGAAGAATATTCAAGTCAGTTGGATTTTCGTAAAAATTACACTTGTGCTCAACTACTTGGGTCAAGGAGCATGGGTAATGTTGCAAAACGGCAAAATGGTTGCCGGTGCCAATCCGTTCTTTGAAATCGTACCGGTAGGCGTTAGGCTGCCGGCGGTAATCATAGCCACCGCAGCCACCATCATAGCCAGTCAGGCAGTCATCAGTGGCTCTTTTACGTTGATAAGCGAAGCCATCAGCCTGAATTTCTGGCCCAAAGTGCGCATCAAATTCCCCACTTCCATTCGCGGCCAAATCTACATCCCGAGCATCAACTGGATTCTGTTCCTCGGCTGTGTACTGGTACTTGTGTATTTCCGCACGTCCGAAGCCATGACTGCAGCCTATGGTTTCTCGATATCCATAGCCATGCTCATGACGACGATATTGATGTACCACTACCTGCGGTATGTAAAGCATCTGCACATTGTGCCGCTGGTACTCATATTGATAGTATTCGTGTCTGTAGAAACATCGTTTACCATTGCCAATGCCGTAAAAATCCTGAAACGCCTGTATTTCCTGGTTTTCGAAATCGGCCTCATTTTCACCATGTATGTGTGGTATAGTGCCCGCAAAATCACCAATAGGTTTTTGCGCTTCGTAAACATCAAGGAATATATCGGGCTGTTGGACGACTTGAGCAAAGATCTCACCGTCCCCAAATTCTCCACCCACGCCATCTACCTCACTAAAGCGGACAGCAATTTCCAAATCGAGGAACGCATCATCTATTCCATCTTCAGCCGTACGCCAAAACGGGCCGATACCTATTGGTTTGTGCACGTGGAGCGAACCGATGAACCGTTTACAATGGAATACTCGGTACATGAATTGAAGAAGGACAAGGTCATCCGTATTGAGTTCCGACTCGGGTTCCGTGTACAGCCGCGAATCAACCTCATGTTCCGTAAGGTGGTGCAGGAAATGGTGGCCAATAAAGAAATGGACATGACCAGCCGCTATCCTTCCCTCAGCAAGCACAACCTTGCGGCCGACTTTAAGTTTGTAGTGTTGGAAACTTTCCTTTCAGCCGATAATGACTTCGCAGCCAAAGACAGTTTCATTTTGAACAGTTACTTCTTCCTGAAGCATTGGTCGTTGTCAGACGGAAAATCTTTCGGATTGGATGCCAGCGAAACCCAGACGGAGAAAATCCCGATGGTGGTGACGCCATTCTCCAAGATGGACCTGAAATGCACGTCTTTTAAGATTCACGAATAGGGCACATCAAAATAATCCAAGCGTAGCCGTGAACATTTCTGAACGATGCCGAAGGTATCGAACGTTCTTGGCGTGATGCCGTGGTCTCGGATAACGTCCTAAAAAATCAACAGCAGCAAGCCCACCACCGTAAATAGTGCGCCCAAACTGGCCAAACCATAAAGGAATATCGGGAACATATGGTGGGGATAAAACCGGGTTAGGCTGCACAACAATGCCAAACCGCAAGCCGATAATCCACAGGCCAAGAGGGTTAGGGCCAGTTTCTTCTTTTTGGCGTTCTTCTGGTTATCCAATTCTTGGAGCATTTCGCGGACGGCAGCCGCGTCGTGGCCTTCTGCAACCAATCCCCGTTCTATTTCCGAACGGTCGTAGCCTTTTTCGAGCAATGCCAACACATGTGTGCTTAGCGACTCGTTTTCTTTCAAATCCTGCATATGCCCGTATGTTGCGTTTGAAAAATGAAATTATGAAATAATATCGACATGACCATTTTAGCTAAAAAAATTTGGCCCTACAAACCGTAACGTATGGCACACCAAAAACGTTGCACTATCTGCAAAAATTGGGGTTCCATTAAGACACTGCACTTCCAATAACCACCAAGGCGAGGGCGCCGACCATCCATAAAAACTAACGTGCAACAATGTACCTTTGGGCCGTAGCGGCAATCCACATCCCTCGTTTGATAAGTATGTTTAAACAAATTCACGATCTACTTGTTTATTACGACCATGTGGTGTGGTATTACGTGAACACGCAATGGCATACCGAAACATTGGATGCGGTAATCCCGTTTTTCAGGAATCAGTGGTTTTGGACGCCGCTTTACCTGTTTTTATTGCTGTTCATGCCGTCGCGATTCGGCAAAACCGGGTGGATTTGGTGTCTGTACTTCCTGGCCTGCTTTTCCCTTAGCGACCAGTTGAGTGCTTCATGGCTTAAGCCCATTTTTCACCGCATCAGGCCATGCAATAATCCGGAACTGCAAAGTATCGTCCACATCATCGTGCCCTGCGGTGGCGGCTTCAGTTTTCCGTCGTCGCATGCATCCAATCACTTTGCCCTCGGGGTTTTCAGTGCCTGTACGTTCAATAGGTACATCCGGCATTTTTGGCCTATCCCCCTTACTTGGGCGGCTTTGGTTTCCTTCTCGCAGGTATACGTGGGCGTGCATTATCCACTCGATGTAACCGGAGGTGCCCTTTTGGGCTCAACAATAGGGTTGGCTGCAGGGAGTATATTCAATAAACGACATGCCCCCGGCCTAGCCGTATTCCCCAATTCGAACCATTAAAATTCTACATGTACTCTAAGGCCGGGCACCGAAATGGGGCCCTGACGGTCCTTATTGTAACCGGGATTGAAGACCAACTGGTAATCGAGCGATACACAAACATGCTGCTGTATCTGGGCCTTGTAGTATGCCTCCGTGATGATTTCGTTGCCGTAATTCAAATGCCCATCGCCAATGATGAACGTGTAGCCGCCTGCCGCCAGAAAGTCTTGGTGGTCTTTCGATATGCCATTCACCGCTTCGCCAATACCGACGATGTCGGTGGGCCGGCGCCACCATTTGCCTTTTGTCGACAAGCCCAGTTGCACACTTCTGTCAATATCTGTGAACTCCCATGATGCAGTCTTGCCATCGTTCCAGCTGTAACGGAAGAATACTCCTGTGCCATCGGCAATTTCCTGTTCGGCATTAATGCCGAAGCCATACTTCACGCCTCCGAAACTTGGACCGAGCAATGTACCGTTCAATACTTGGGCAAGAGCCGTATCGTTGCCGGCCTTAAGTTGCGCCGTAGCGTCGGCATATTTTGGAGCTCGTGAGCTGTTCATGAAAACGTCTGCCCGAATTGCGCCCGGACGACCACCCAAGGTTATCTTTCGGTCATACTCAAGGGTCTGACCGTTCGATTGCGCCAAATTCCACTCCATCTCCAACCCGTTGGCATACTTCGACATTTGGACGAAGGCATACATCAGTGACCATTGTGGTTTCACCAATTCCACCTCGATACCCGAAGTATAGCCCCTTGTGTCGGCCGGAAAATCCCAAGCCCCCTGCGCCATCATAGACCAGTTGAGGAATTGGGTGCGGGCATCATGGTTGTAGGTATTGCCATCGAAGAAATCCGCAAGGCAGAATTTACCCACCGTCACTGCAATCCGCGAAGTGGGCACCATGGCTCCAATCTGACTCACGTCGTCATCTCGTTTTTCATAGCCCGTTCCCGGCAACGGGAACAGTTGCTGGAGATACAGCCTCGCCACAAATGGCGTAGGTGTAGGATTCCCGACCCGATAAATTTCACCATTCGTAAAGCCCGCCATACCGTGGGTGGCCGACAACCCGTTTCCTGCCGTCACCTCTGGGCTGAACAACAGGGTGGAGTTTTTCCACAATTTGCGCCCGATGAACATAGTGGTGGTCATGGATAGCTTGGTTTCTGCCGCGCTGTCCAAGCTCGATGGTCCGGCATAGGTGAAATTGTACTTGCCGTGCCACTGGTTCACCATACTCTGCTGAAAATGGAAGGTCCAGTTGGACAATGCATCCCCGTCGGCGGTTGGCTTCCCGGATGTGGTTTTCAACGTATCGGTGCCTGCGAACGCTGAGAACGCCGACAATAATCCTATCAATATCAATATTTTCTTCATTTCAATTCAAATTAAAAAACCGCTAAACGATTACATCCTGACGACCCACGCTTAGAGAGCATGGAGCCATCCAATTAATTGCTCCCATATCAAGCCACTTCTTGTGGGATCTGACTAAGACCACGAAAAGCAGTGACAGCGGGAATTTCCGATGCCGGGAAGCTGCAAGTAAAAAAACAGTTGGGTAGCGAAGGGTTACCAAAACATTAATTCGGGCAACCGCAATTTTGGGCGTGTCGACCACTATCAGGGCACATAGGACGAGGCTATGCAATAAGAGGTAATGATGAGCCCAATTGGTGTTGCCGATAGATTGCCGACCGGTACGGACACTATACATTCCAAGCCGTTTTTGGCGGCCTCTTGTGCCACAATGCAGGCCTTGTGCACTCCGTGCGGAACGTGGCTACAGCAGAAATGGGTATGCCTATGAAACGTCATATGACGATAACTTATAGCTTGAATGGCAACAATACCTTAAAAGCCGTATTGGAAAGTTTTCGCGAAAATAAACGTTAATGCCAATTTCACAACAAAAAAGGAACATTTTTGGGGAAATAATTATTCAGACCCACCCTGACCAGACGTAAAAAGGCACAAATTGTTTGTGAAACACCCGTTTGGGCTGCCGATATACATTGGTTTGAGTCAACAGTCTTTTGCTACCCGCCGGCAAAGCAAAAGACCGGCAAAGAGTTAGTCCGCCCTCAAATATCCAATCAATTCAAGCTATCGTCGTTACTGCCACCATGTTCGCTGTCGGCTTCGGGGCAACCGCGGGTTTCCCAAGTGCCTGGGTCGCTGGGGCATTTGTCCTTGCGGTCAGACACGCCATCTCCATCGCGGTCGCGGGGAATGTGGTGGTTGATGGGCACGTGAAAGCCGGTGTAGAGGTTGAACCCATAGTGGTTGTTGGAGAAGAACGCCATAACATCATCGCTACCGATGAAGAAACCGTGAAGACGGGCACCAAAACCCATTTTGAAATCGTTGGCCAAAACACTATAGGTAAGCGGCAAACCAAAGCTGAAATTGCGAATATCGTAACGCGGGGTAACGGTAACTTGGTTGTAGAAGCTTGTACCGAAGTTTTGACGGTTGGCCAAATTGGCAACGTAGGTAAGATTGACGTAGACGCGTTTTGCTGCATGGTAATCGAAGCTCAGCAACATGGCTGTAGGCATATATACTTTAGTTGCCTTGCCGGCAGTATCGGCCGTAAAGCCCTTGGTACGAACATAATTGATGAACGTCGGGAAGTTGTTGGTATACTGCCCGATTTCCTTACCGGTTACCGAACCATTACCGCTCACGTTGGCAGAAAAATTGCCGGAGTTGTAATTGATATAGCCCAAATCGGTTACCGATGCCGAGATGCGGAATTTATAGTGATTGCGGGAATAGTCTACAATGCCCGTCTTACCATCCATGTCGTAGGTCTTGTCTTCATAGTTGGTGCGGTATTCATACACAAAGCCGAAGTCGGCACCCAATCCCGAACCACTCTTGCTTCCAAACAGCGAATTGATAAGCGTGGTATTGGTAAGGCCGTTTACGAAAGCGTTGTTGGTGCTCAGGACATTGCTCGCATATTGAAAATCTGAATTTGTGGCATGCAGCGAATCATTGCTCACCTTGTAGTATACATCGAGATTATTGCCTTTCAAACCAATATAGCCAATGCCGCCAAGGTAACGCGCCGTGACGCCGAACTTCAAGCGGTTGCGTCCTTTATCCAACAAAATGGTGGAGTAGGTAAGGCCAACATCGCTCCACAAGTGGGCTGTCCAGTTGAAGTCTTTGTTGTAAACCGGATACTCGGTTCTTCCCGATACCGAACTAGGTTCTGAAATGATTTGGTATAGTGTTGAGCCGAAGTTGTTGAACTGTACCATGGCACGCACGCGGGTGGTGAGTGCCAGCGTGTGCTTTTGCTTGATGTTTATCAATATTCCGGGACCACGCACTTCAACATACGGAGCCAACAGGCTGAAGTTGCCCCCGTTGGTATATTTGAACACATCGCTCACACTATTGCTGCTTCCCGAAAAAATGCGGTTGATCAAGTTGGGGATACTGGCAAAGGTCCCGAGGTTGTTGTCTGCCCCCACATTGAGGCCGAAAAGGTCTATCGAAAACTTCTCCCTATTATCGGCTCCATTTGCCGGATTGAGGTAGAGCGCGTTCGTTCCGCTCCAATTGCTTTCCGCAACCCCGAATTCCCGCTGGGCATAAGCTCCCGACATCAAAAGGGAAATTGCAAAACAAGTGGTTATCAGTTTTTTCATATAGTACGTTTGTCGCCGGGAATGAGCGGAAAGTTTGGGCACTAAAGTAATACATTATTATAGAATTGTCAATTGTGATGCCATTAAAGTGGCCAAAACGTTAAAAATGAACGAAAACATAGTGCCCAACAATCCACGGCACCGGGAGATTAGTGAAAATCGGGAACCGCGCACCTACAACATGCCTTACCATGCACTCATAAACGCCGCCCTTACGCTACCGCGTATTCAACTTTAGAGTACGACCAGTGTTGGGAGACTCACCCACCCTACACCATCCAAACGGCTCCACCAATGCTGTCCTGCCTAGCTCCTGTCACCGAGGCTAGGACATTCACTTCTCCCCGCCAACGTAACACGCCGATGAGGGCCATTACCAATGCCTCCTTGAATTTTACGGTCGGGGCATCGGGCACAACGACCTCCACTCCTTGTTCGGCGAGAAGGGCGGCGAGTTGGGCGATGAGGAATTTGTTAAAGGCTCCGCCCCCGGTTACAAGCATTCGGCGGGGCTGCCCCACAGATAACACAGGGAATGAAGCTACGGCCTTACCTACTTGACCTACGATGTGCCGCACCACCGTGAGCAATTGGTCGGCAGTGGAGTGGCTGCTTTCCAACAACTTAGGGAATACAAGCTCCACCGCTTGGCTGTTCGACAACGACTTTGGCGGTGCTGCCGAATAATAGCCCTGACCGTCCAGTGCATCCAACACCCGCTCCATGCATCGCCCCGATGAAGCCAGAATCCCGTCTTCATCCATATCGAGACCCTCGCGAGCAGCCAAAAGATTCAGCACCAAGTTGGCGGGACAAACGTCGAATGCGGTGAAGTTGCCGCCGTTGTTCACTGTAAGGTTGGCGATGCCACCAATGTTCAGCAAGTAATCATATTCCCCAAACAGCAGTTTGTCGCCAATAGGCACAATGGGCGCACCTTGTCCACCCAATGCAACATCCATCATCCTCAGGTCGCTGATGACGGGCAAGCCTACAGCGGCCGCAAGCGCAGCCCCATCTCCAATTTGAAACGTGGTACGGTGGTGCGGCTCATGAAAAACGGTATGCCCGTGCGATGCCACCAATTGCACCGCGTGCTCCAAACCGTTGCCTGCAATAAATTGGGCGGTCAGGTGGCCTAAATATTGGCCGTATTCGGTATGCAGTTTTAAAAAGTCGCCCACATGCATGCCGGCGGCATGCTGTAGGCGCTGCTTCCAGGTGTCGGGATAGGGCACGCAGTCGGCGGCGGCAATTTCAAACGTCCAATTACCACGCTTTTCTTCCAACAACACGTAAGCGATATCCAAACCATCGAGCGAGCTACCCGACATCAAACCAATAACCCGATAAACCATTCTACAATTTTATATTTCAAAAAGATGCTGCCACGACTAGTTCAAGATATGCTTCGAGTGGCGGGCGGTCATTTTATACTTCGTCCATTAAAAATTCACCAAACTTCGTCGGGCAATATTGAGCCTCAAACCGCCGGTGACGTAAGTAGACTTCAACGACCCTGCAATTGGCCCGTTTGTAGTGAAGCCCGCCATGTCCTTGTAGGCCACATAGTTGCGATATGCGCCGCCCAAGTCCAGATACAGGTTGGGAAGCAGGCGGTAGGAAATGTTGAGGCTCGCCATTTCACAATGGTTTTGGGGGCCATTGATCAGTTTTATCCCATAGTCTGTCGGCCGGGTGACATAGGGATTGAAGATATTGTTGCCCAGATTGGAGGTTCCGGTATCCATGCCTTGCACATAATACATTAGCTCTCCGTTGAAGCTGAGTTTGGGCGTGGCCTGCAGCCGTGCGGTGCCGATGCCCTTGATGAAACCGGAACCCAAGGGGTCGGCCAAAGGTTGGTTGTAATTGGTGTAGTTGGCCGTGGTATCCTTGGCAGTATAGGTATAAGGCCGCACCATGTCCAGCTCTCCCTGCAAATCGAGATTCTTGATGCCGAAGGCGTTAAAATACTTGCCGCCAAGCTGCATCCCCCATTTGTTGCCCCACCAACCCTTGTGCCCAAAAAATTCGCTCGATTTGAACTCGTTGAGCATAAACTGACCGTAGAACTGCAAGCGTTTTGCAGCTATGGCCTTCCAAAAGAAACCCAACAGCGACTTATCGCCATTGCCTGTAGAGTGATTCACGTCTATAGTCAAAATCATCGGATTCAGGTAGGCCACCTCGTAGGTATTAGGCCGGTCGAACACCACCGATTCAAAAAAGCCGACGTTCAACCACCTCAATGCATTGTAGGAAACATAATGCATGGTCGTGAATTTTTCCGACAGTTTTTTGTCGCCGGCAGGCTTGAAATATTGCGGCATCAATTCCAAATACAGGCATTCGTAATCCAACTTCCAAATTTTGGCATTCAATTGTAGGAACGGGGTGTTGGAAGAATTGTCGGTGAGGAACAGGCTGCTGATGCCGTCACCAATAAAGTGTCTGCCCGAGCCGAAAGTGACGTTGAGATGGTCTTTAATGGCATCGAATTCGAAATAACCTGATGCCTGCATGTAGTCATAGTAGTTCTGGCCGGGGCTCGTAACGAGGAAGAAATCGGCTCCCGGCACATATTCGGTACGGTAATAGGTTGTGGAGTTGTAAAGAAACGCCGGATACCGGTCTTGGTTGTCGACAAAAGAGCTGTAAAAACTCAACTTCTTGGATATCCATCCCCGTGCCTCAACCCCATGACCATTGGAAAACAATTTTTGCGCATAAATGGATTTGGTAGGTGCGTTGGACTGGTAGATTTCTGTGCCACTTATAATGGGGTTGATGACCAAGAAAAAGTCTTTGGTCTTTACCGATACAAAGTCATAGGGATTGTGGTAAAAGATGCCCCAGCCATGCTTCCCAAAGTTTTCCTCGCTGCGGGCATCGGCAAATTCATGGTTTTCCCGCCTCAACTCCCGCAAATTGGCGATATCCACCCTACTCCGCTTTACCCCCGACGAGTCGGACAGGTTTTTCTCTACAAAAGCCACAGCCTCCTTGCGCAAAATGACCTTGTTGCTGAGGAACAAAGAATCGGACAACCGGCCCGATAACGTCTCCCAACGGTCGAGGTTGCTGTAATGGTCGGTACCCGGTTGGAGGTAGGTGGACGATTGGGCAGCCGCGTTGCCAACAATTGCAACCAAAAACAGGAAAACGATACTTTTCATTATACTGACCATGCAGCCCGCTATTTTTTTGAAAGTTAATGAGATTTGGCGAAATCATCAAAAACGGCCATCAGTACTGTTTCCCGAGCCCCTCCTGGCCGCTTGCAACTATTTCGCTGCTTCCAGACGCTCTATTTCGTTGCGCTGCCTAATTTTGGAGTGTTTGTAACCATAAGCAAAATAGCACACCATGCCTACCACCAACCAAATGAGGAACCGCTCCCAGTTGGTCTCTCCCGACACGCAAAGCAGGTAGCAGCAGCAGAGGAATCCCAAAACGGGTATAAGGGAATAGTTTCGCCTAAAGCTCAACACCGCAGTTGTGAGGAAAACGACTGCAAACAGGAAGTACGGTATTTTGGCGCGCAACAACTCCCATGTCACCCCTCCCCCACCCGTCTTCATTTCGAAAAAACCGGCTATCCCGCCCGGACTATAGATTTGGAACAATACCAGCATCAGCACGAAAAGCCCTGGCGTAATCCATTTCCCGTTCATATACGGGGTCTTGAACTTGCTTTCCAACCGGTTTTTATCTTCCTGCAATTTCAAAATGCCCCCGCATACCAACACGAACGCAAACAGCGTGCCCACGCTGGTGAGGTCTACCACGACGCTCAGATTCAAGAATAAGGCGGGGATACCGACGATAAACCCAGTGAGCAGGGTGGAAAACGAAGGGGTTTTGTACTTGGGGTGGATTCTTGCAAAAATGGGCGGCAACAATCCATCCCTACTCATACTCATCCAAATGCGCGGCTGGCCTAATTGGAATACCAGCAACACGCTGGCCGTGGCAATAACGGCACTCACTGCAATGACGCCCGATATGATGTCGGCATACTTGTTGTGCATCAGGCTGAACACCATGGATAGCGGGTCGCCCACGTTCAGCAGGCTATGGTCTACCATGCCGGTGAGCACCAAGGCTATAACCACATAAACAATGGTGCATATGATGAGCGAATAGAACATGGCCCGAGGCAAATCCCGCTGCGGATTCTGGCATTCCTCCGCAGTGGTAGATATGGCGTCGAAGCCAATATAAGAGAAAAACACGGCCGATGTGCCGGCCAGTACACCGCCAATGCCATTGGGTAGAAACGGCTGCCAGTGGGTGGGACTCACATAGAACGCTCCCGCAATAATCACCAAAACGATGATGACCAGCTTGAGTATCACCATGATGTTGGTGCTGCGGCGCGACTCCTTGATGCCTACATAGATGATCCAGGTGATGAGGAACGTGATGAGGAATGCCGGCAGGTTGCAAATGAGGTGAATGCCGCCCACCACCGGGGCATTGGCCCAGGCGGCTTTAGCGGCATCGGTAAGCCCATCTCGGGCGGTCCAAAAGTCGGTGGCCAGGTATTCGGGCACATGGACGTGGTAGCCGAAAATGTTGATTTTATCGACGAGCGACGTAAAATAGTCGCTCCAGGATATGGCCACGGCTATGTTGCCAATGGCATACTCCATCAGCAAATCCCAACCTATTATCCAAGCTATGATTTCTCCAAAGGCGACATACGAATAGGTGTAGGCACTGCCCGACACGGGCACCATGCTGGCAAACTCGGCATAGCACACCGC
>CAIVHI010000079.1 GCA_903905685.1 uncultured Bacteroidota bacterium
CATTGAGACGCCCGGTAACCATCATCGTTATGGTGGCCGCCGTGGTTTTGGGGTCGCTGGTAGCCGTTTCCAACATCCCCATAGACATCTTCCCCAAGTTGAACTTGCCGGTCATTTACGTCATTGAGCCCTATGGAGGCATGACGCCGCAACAGATGGAAGGGTTTTTCGCTACGCGTCTGCAAGACCAATTCCTTTATATCAACGGGGTTAAAAACATCACCAGTAAGAACGTGCAGGGCATGATGCTGATGAAGCTCACGTTTTTCGAGAGCACCAACATGGCAGAGGCAACGGCGCAATTGTCGTTGCAGGTCAATCGCTCTATGCAGTTCTTCCCGCCCGGCGCATTCCCGCCGCAGGTCATTAGGTTCGATGCCTCTTCGCTGCCCGTTGGCACGTTGGTCTTCAGCAGCGATGAAAAGACGCTCGACCAAATAGCCGACTTGGCGGCTACGCGTATAAGGCCCATGTTTGCCACCATACCCGGCATAGCCACCCCGCCACCCGTGGGCTCCAACCAGCGTACCGTGGTTATCAACATCGACCCCTCCAAGCTGCGCAGTTTCAACCTTTCGCCCGAGGAAGTGGTGAAGATGATAGCTGCCAACAACGTTACCGCACCCTCGGGCAATATCAGGATGGGCAACACCATGTATTTGGCCACCACCAATGCGCTCGAACCCAATGTGAAAGCCTTTGGCGACATCCCCCTACGTGCCGATGCCCTCCATGCCGTCTTCCTCCGCGATGTGGCTACGGTGGCCGACGGTGCCGATGTAACTACGGGCTACGCCCTCATCAATGGCAAGCGGTCGGTATACATGCCGGTCGTGAAAACACCCGATGCCTCTACTTGGGATGTGGTTAAAGCCCTCAAAGCCAAGATTCCCGAAATGCAGTCCATAATGCCTGATGACGTACACATTTCTTATGTGTTCGACCAGTCAGTCTTTGTCATCAATGCAGTGAATAGCCTGATTTCGGAAGGGGTATTGGGTGCCATCCTAACAGGTTTGATGGTGCTGCTCTTCCTGCGCGACTGGCGGAGCTGCCTTGTGGTCGTCATTACAATCCCTTTGGCCGTAATGGCCGGCGTATTGTGCCTCAAACTGGCCGGTCAAACCATCAACATCATGACTTTGAGCGGCTTGGCATTGGCCATTGGAGTATTGGTTGATGAAGCCACCGTTACTATAGAGAACATCCACCAGCACTTGGAAATGGGTAAGCCGAAGAAATTGGCGATTTATGATGCCTGTACCGAAATCGCCTTTCCCAAGCTGCTCATCCTGTTGTGTATCCTGGCCGTATTTGCCCCATCGTTCATCATGTCGGGTGTGCCTAGGGCGTTGTTCCTGCCGTTGTCGTTGTCCATCGGCTTTGCCATGACGGCGTCTTATTTATTGTCGATGAGCTTGGTGCCTATTATTTCCAATTGGCTGTTGAAAGCTGAAATGTATGCCTACAAACATGGCGAACTCCACGCACATGCCGGCAATGCGTTGGACACAGTAGAGGTTGGGCAAATTGATGCCCACGGAATTGAGGAAGCCAAACACCCCGAAAAGAATGATTTTTTCGAACGGCTGAAAGTGCGCTTTCATTCGGTGCTCCAAAAAGCGGTCTTGAAAAGGAAAAGGAACGTGTTGGTCTATATGACGACGACGTTAGCATTTATTGCGGGCCTCTTTTGGTGGATTGGCAAAGACATGTTGCCCAAAACCAACAGCGGGCAATACCAAATCAAGCTGCGCTTGCCCGATGGCACGAGGTTGGAGCGTACTGAAGAAATGGCGGTCAACGTTCTGGGCCTGCTGGACAGCATCACCCGCGGCCATGTGCTGATAACCTCCACCTATGCCGGCACCATTCCCGGCAACAATGCCACCGGCAACCTATTCGTCTTCAACAGCGGCTCTCATGAGGCCTTGATGCAGGTACAGGTAAACAAAGAATTTGTGGGCGACAAGGACAGGTTTCAGGAGGATGTCCGCAACGCGGTGGGTCGCCGCTTCCCCAGTTTGCGCATGTCCTTCGAGCCTATGGAACTGACCGAAAAAATCATGAGTCAGGGTGCCTCCACGCCCATCGAGGTGCAGGTGGCTGGGAAGGATATGGATGATATACGGACCTATGCCGAGCGGTTGGAGGCACTGCTGGCAGCCATTCCTTATTTCCGCGATGTCCAGATTCGTCAACCCCTGAAGTACCCCACCGTAAAAGTAACTCTGGACCGCTACAAAATGGCGCATTTGGGCTTGAATTTGAATGATGTGGCCAAATCTTTGACTGCCTTTACTTCATCCAGTCGGTTTATCGAGAAAAACATGTGGCTCGATGCCCAAAGTGCCTACTCCTTCCAGGTGCAAACCCAAGTACAGGAATACAATATAACCGGCTTGGAAGACCTGAAAGAAATTCCATTGCAGGCACAGCCGGGTGGGCCGGTGCTACAGGATGTGGCCGATTTCGAGACCGACACGACGGTTGGCGAATACGATCGCAGCGGTCCCCGCCGATTCGTGACAGTGAGCGCAAACTTATACAAAAAAGATTTGGCGTCGGGCACGAAGGATGTGAATGCCGCCATTGCCCATCTGGGTGCCTTACCCAAAGGTTTGGTTGTTGAAGTGCAAGGCATGTCGGGATTGCTTACAGATACTATGTTGGGCCTGCAAAACGGCCTGATGTTTGCCGTCGTGGTCATCCTGTTGCTGCTTGCCGCCAATTTCGAGTCCTTCCAAGTATCATTGGCGGTCCTGTCCACAATTCCTGCGGTACTGTTGGGTGCACTCGTTTTTCTGCTCCTGACGGGTGCCACCCTCAACTTACAGTCCTACATGGGCATCATTATGTCTACGGGCGTGTCCGTTGCCAATTCCATTTTGATTGTGATGAATGCCGAAAAACTGCGTATCGACTACCGCAACGACGTGGTGCGGGCGGCGGTAGATGCAGCATCTATAAGGCTGCGACCCATCCTGATGACCGCATTGGCAATGATAGCCGGCATGGTGCCCATGGCCGCCGGCCTTGGCGAGGCGGGCGACCAGTCGGCACCGCTGGGCCGGGCGGTAATAGGAGGGCTGGCGGCATCCACTTTTGCGGCACTGTTCATTGTGCCCCAATGTTACGTGTGGCTGCGTCAGCGGTCAACGTTGAAATCCACTTCTTTAATGCCGGAAGGCTCCAACTGATTAAAAATGAAAAAGCTGATTTTCGTAATGTCGGGTGTCGCAATAATAGGGTTCTGCTCCTGCGGACAACACGAAACCGAGCCCGCGGCCATTACCGCCCCCAAGCCGGCTTATAGGCTGATGACCCTAACCCAACGCAATGTTGCAGGTGCCGTCCGGTTGCCGGGGGTGATGCAGCCCTTTGAGGCTGTCGAACTTTTTCCGCGCGTTGCGGGCTATGTGAAAACCGTGCCGGTTGACCGAGGCTCAGCGGTTAACGCGGGAGAGGTGCTGCTCACCATGGAGGCTCCCGAACTGGACCAAGAAGCTGCCGGCGCGGGCTTGCGTTTCTCTCAGGCGAATACCGCATGGCTCACGGCCAAGGAGCAATACATGCGGCTTTTAGCATCCGCCCAAACACCGGGAACCGTATCGGCCTTCGACATCACCACCGCCCACGACAAGATGCTGGGCGACAGTGCAGTGATGCGGGCCGAATATGCCGATTTCAAAGCCAAAGAGGCCATGAAAAATTACCTGGTCCTAACCGCACCGTTCGCGGGCGTGATTACCGAGCGCAATGTTCACCCCGGCGCGCTGGCTTCGGCCGGCGGCAAGACCGCCCAACCTTGGCTGGTATTGCAGCAAACCTCCAAGTTGCGGCTCACCGTTGATGTGCCCGAGCAGTATTTGGAACAGGTGGCGCAGGGCGATACC
>CAIVHI010000080.1 GCA_903905685.1 uncultured Bacteroidota bacterium
ATTTCACGGTGACGCCGTCGGACTCAATTTTATCGATGCCTTTGTCGGTTCCTACCCACACGCATCCATTTTTGGCCGGATATATACAGAATGCAAAAGATGAGGAGAAGGACGATGGGGCAGGACTTTGGGTGTTGAAGCAAGAAAAACCCTTCGATGCCGTATCGAACACAACGAGACCCAACCGAATTGTAGCCAATAGTAGCCGGCCTTTGTAGTCGAATTTCGCATCGTAGAATCCTCCGGCCCGTTGGGGTAAAGTAAACGTTTGAATCATGTTCAATCGGTTGCCACCGATACGCGCAATCCCAATTTTACCGTTCACGGTACAAAAAATGCGTCCTTGGTCGTCTTCAATGAAATGGTTGACGCGCTCATGAAGAGGCGTTCGGCAATCAATAATCTTATCTGTTTTTTCGTCATAAATTGACATTTCGCCATAACTCCCCAACAATTGTTTGCCATCCTTGCAACGGTAGAGTTCAAAAAAAGCCGAAAAACGGTTTTTTGCCTCACCTGTATTTCCGGCACCCGCATTTCCGATGTCGTAGTCTTTGAAGTCGTATTTTTCCAAGCTGTGGTGCCCTGCCAACCAGAGGATTCCCTCGCGGTCTTTCAACATGCTCCTGACAACGATATTGTCTTCCAGCAACGCATGCGGGTCAGACCTATCCGGCTTGATGAACTGCATCCTCTTGCAAGTCCGGCAGTTCATCACTGACAGCCCACCTGCACAACAAGCCAAAAAGACCGTATCGTTTAACGGGTAAGTTGCGGTGAGGACGTCCTGAAAGGGCTCTCCCGGACGGAACATCTTCATGGGTGCATCGGGATTGATGTCTTGAACCGACATTTTCCGTATTTCCAGCGTCTTTGCATCAACTATAAAGCAGCCCTTGTTACGGGTTCCACAGAGCAGTCCGCCCCCTTTGAGTAGGTACAGCCTACCAGTTAAAAGGGGGAACTCGCCCACATTGTGCGGGAGTTTGAAGGTATCGAGCACGAGATAGCTTTTCTCGGTAGGATTATACCTGATGAGGCCTTCTTTACAACCCAACCAAATCATTCCGGCAGCGTCTTCACGGCAATCGTTGTAATTGTGGAAATTTTCAAGTGGCAATCCCCCCGGACGGAACAGGGAGAATTTCTTCTTGACCTTGTCAAATTCATAAATATCGTTGATAGCGCAAACGTGTAGGATGTTGCCTTTGTCGAACGATATGTGGGTCCAACGAGCATTTGGGTAACCAAAATGTTCAAACCATTCTCCATCGGGATGATATAAGTACATCCAATTGTTGGTGACCACCCACATTCTATGCTCTGCATCCGTATAGCAGTCCACGATAATATTTTCCCGCAAGGAGTTGGAGTCCGACGGTTCGTATTTGAATTGCTTGAACCGGGTCCCGTCAAATCTGCACATCCCGAAGTGGGTGCCCAGCCACAAAAAACCGTCGGCATCCTGCACCATTCCGCCATAAGTGGGCCCATCGGGGAAGCCGTCTTTGGACGTATAATGCGTAAAATGGTTTTCGATATATTGCGCATGGCCAAGCCATGCCTTGCACCATATTGCGCACAACAACAACGCTTTGATATATCGGCCATATGGGATGTTCTTACGCACTACGCATCATTTTACTGAACCAACCGGCACTCCCGGCTTCACCCTTCCGCAGAGCCATGCCGCCAAACCCACGACCGCGCAAGTTAACCCAACTAATCCATTGCGCATTTACACGTTTATACTATGTCTTTTTGGAAATAAAGGGGCTCCAACGCCATCGAAGCTCCATCCCTATGCCATCGGGACGACGAAAGGACTGCATGGCTATTGACCATCAACCATGCGAACTCCATTGAAGGCCAGCCGCCCGCCTCTTAGCCCGAGCGGCATATGGCGGATACAAATGTTTGACGGAAGAAATCGTTTTGCAATTGCGGGAACACACGGCAGGCAAGACGATTGAACAGTTTCCAAAACGGCACGAAGAAGATCGTTCCGTTTTTCTATCAGATTTATTCGTTTTAACAGTACCTTGCATTGCACAATACCTGCCTTTACCTATCTTTGTTCTGAAATACTTGCAGATGGCTATCGAGAATACGGAATCGCAGATGCGTAAGGGGTTGCTGGAGTTGTGCATCTTGGGCATCATAGACCGCGAAGCGGAGGCCTACCCCAGCGACATCTTGGAGCAGTTGAAGGGCTCGAAGCTGATGGTGCTGGAGGGCACGCTGTATCCCCTGCTCACGAGGCTCAAAAATGCCGGCATGCTGGCTTATCGGTGGGAGGAATCGCTGTCGGGGCCGCCACGCAAGTATTACTCGCTCACGCCCGAAGGAACGGCCTTCTACCGGGAATTGCTACAGACATGGTGCGAATTGGCCCGCGCCGTAGACGAACTGACAGGAAAACCAAAACAAGAACACGCTTAAACTGCACATACCATGCAACGCATCATCCAAATCAACATTTCCGGCAGGCTGATACCTATTGAGGAAGACGCCTATTTCCGCCTCCGCGACTATATACAGTCGTTGAAACGCCGCTTTACCGGCGCGGATGGCGAAGAAATCATCAGCGACATCGAAAACCGCATTGCGGAGCTGTTCCTCATCCGCCTACAAGGTGGCACTCCGGCTATCGACTCGGTAGATGTGGGCCGCGTGATCGCGCAATTGGGTGCTGCGGGCGACCTTGGCGGTGCCGATGCCGGCGGATCCTACAGTTATACCGGCGGCAGCAACTACAAGTATCGCCGAGGCCCCCAGCAGGGCCGCCTTCGCCGCGACCCGTTCGACAAAGTGGTGGGCGGGGTGTGCAGCGGCATTGCGCACTACTTCGACATAGACCCTGTTATCATCAGGTTGGTATGGGTGGTTACGGTGCTCACCGCCGGGGTGGGATTGATAGCCTACTTCATTGCATGGGCAGTGATACCTGCCGCACGCTCGCGCGAGGAAGTTTACAACATGAGCAATGTGCCGCCGTCTATTCAGGAAATGGCGCAAAACATGGCCGACGATTTGCACGACCTCAAACGTCGCGGCGAGCAGATGAGCCGCGAGTTGCGTGATTTTTTCGGCAATAAGAAATGAACAGGGTAATGGTGAATTTGGGAGAAGGCGAGGTCACTCGTCTTCTTCGGTCTTGATGTTGGCGTTGATAACGTCCGCCATATCGTCCTTCCATTTGAAAAGGTCTCCGAAAATGGGGGCCAGCCTCTTGATTTCTTCTCCCGTAAGTTCCCGTCCTACCTCGCGCAGGGCAACGTCCTGCACGTCTTCGGTGGTTATTTTAAAGACAACGTCGTTTTTCATGAATGTCTTGTCGAGGTGTTTGGGGTAAATGCTGCGGCTACTTGCCGTTTGCTAATTAGTGTAATGATACGGCAAATATAGCGAATTGTGGGAATGGCTTTTCCACCGACGGTGCATTGCGTGGGCCTATGGCAGTTGGTCGAAGTCCAGATCGAGCACTTCGTAGCCGGCATCGTTACGGCATGCAAAGTGCCACCATTCCCGTTGCAACGGCCGGAAGCCTGCGGCAACCAAGGCATCGGTCAATATTTTGCGGTTTTTTACGGCTTCAGGCGGCAGGTGGGTGAACGAGCGGTGAGCCGAATCGGTAAAGTTGTCGAAGCCCGTACCCATGTCTTTTTCCTGCCCGGTAGCAAGGTCGGTTAGGGTGATGTCTACCGCCAAGCCGCGATTGTGGTTGCTGCCGTTCTTGGGGTTGGCCACGTAATGGCGGTCGGGCGTGCGCCTCCACATGTCGCAAGTGGTGTGGTAGGGGCGGTATGCATCCCAAATTTTCAGTCCGCAGCCTTGTTGGCGCAGGGTTGCCAATGCAGCCTGTAATGCCTTTGCTGCTTTTGCCCTCAAAAAAGCAGCCGGATGGGGGTAGAGCACGTGCTTCGTGAAATTGTTGGCAGTGCCGTAACGCAAATCCAGTTGCAGCCCATTGACCGGCTGCAGGCGCACCATAGCCTTGTTGGGATTGGTCTGGATTGACTTCTCGAGACCTGCCCTCGTCTTGATGACACTACCAAGTTGCCGGGACTGCGCCGCAGCCCCAAAAGGATGCATCGTTATGAAGCAAACCGCGCCAAAGTAAATTGCGCCGTGCCGCGTCAACCTACAAAGTACATGTTGAGTTTGCCTTTGTTTTTCGCGCTTATTTCTCCTCTGGATGTGCAATTGAATTGGTTTTTCACCAGCTCGTAGGTATTCTGGGAGATGTTGATTTTCCCGGCCTCGCCCGACTGTTCCATTCTTGCGGCCGTATTGACCGTGTCGCCCCAAATGTCGTAAGCAAATTTTTTATTTCCAACTATTCCCGCCACCACTTCTCCGCTGTGTATGCCGATGCGGATTTGGAAGGTGCGGTCGCCCAGCTTGGCGCGACGGTCATCCATAAATGCAGCAATTTCCTTGGCGGCATGCACCACGCGCACCGCATGGGTCGGTTCGGGGGTAGGCAGGCCGCAAACGGCCAGGTAGGCATCGCCTATGGTCTTGATTTTTTCGATGCCGTACTTACCCGATATGTTGTCAAATGCCTTGAAGCAGGTATCCAATTCGGTCACCAGTTCCTGCGGCGTCATCCGCTCACCGGCAGATGTGAAGCCGACGAAATCGGTAAACAGCACGGTCACATCACTGAAGTGCCGGGCCTTTGATGAGCCGCTATCTTTCAGCTCGGCTGCCACCTCCACAGGCAAAATGTTGAGCAGCAGGTCTTCGCTGCGTTGCTTCTCCTTGCCCAACAACCTATTGTGGCGCAGGGCATACAGTAGGAAACCCACCAGCAGCAACGCTGCCAAAACGCCGATGACGGTATACGACCGTTGCCGTTGCAGTTGCAATGCATCTATCTTTTGCTTTTCCGCCGTTTGCAGACTGTCGGCCAGATGCTTTTTGTCATATTCATATTGCATGGCCGTGCGGAGCGCCTTTTTTTCGTTCTCTTTGGAGTATACGGAATCGCGGATGGCCGTAAAATTTTGGAAGCATTCCATCGACCGCTTCAGGTCGCCTTGCAATTTATAGGCCGCTGATAGGCCCTCATAGCACTTCTGCATCAGGTAGAGGCTATTGAGCTTGAGGGCGGTGTCGAGGGCGCGGTTGAAGTAGCCTACTGCAATTGCCAGCCGTTCCTTTTTGCCCGCCGGTATGGAGCCGTCGCTTCGGTAGGGCACAACCGAGGTCTCCGGACCGGCACCCACCTGCATCCGCTTCGGCACCGTATCTACCACCAGCGACAAAAAATTGTCGCCAAGGCGGGCAATGGCTGAGGCTTCGGTGTTGCGGTCGCCGATGGAATGGGCGATGTCCTGTGATTTCTTGTCATAGGTAATGGCTTCGGTAAAGTTGCCAGTACGCGTAAACAGGTCGCCGATGTCGCCGTTGCAGATGGCGATATTGTGCTTATCGCCCAATTCCTCCGATATGGCCAGCGACCGTCGGTAGTGTTCCAACGACTTGTCCCACTCCTGTCGTGCCTTGTATACATTACCCATATTGGCGGTGATGATGGCCACCCCCTTTTTGTTCCCGATTTCCTCACACAAGGCCACTGAGCGCGCATCATACTCCAACGATTTATCGAGCTCATCCATGTATTGGTATACACTGCCTATGTTGCCCAATGCATTTGCGGCCGCCTCCTTATTGCTTTTGGCATCGGCCAGTTTCAGCGATTTGAAGTAGTATTCCAATGCTTTGGGATAATTGGCCTGCTCCTTGTAGATATTGCCGATGTTGCCTGTATAGCGGGCTACATTGAAGCCATCGTTCATGCGCTCGTAAATGTTCAATGCCCGCAGCATATATACCAACGAGGTGTCGTAGTTGCCCTGCATGGCATATACGATGCCGATATTGCCCAACACCACAGAGAAACCCGCCGAGTCGTGCAGTTTTTCAAAAAGCTCCAAACTCTTGCGGTAGTTCTCCTTTGCGGCATCAAAATTACCCTCTGCGTGGTGGTTGCTGCCTATGGCGTTGTAGGAGGTGGCGGTGCCCTTGGTCCACGACAGTTTTTGTGCCAATTCGTAGCCTTGTTTGCCGTAGTACAACCCTGAGTCCGGGTTCAGGTTTTGGTAGTTGAATGCCAGTTTGCAGTACACATTGGCCAAGGCAGTATCGGGTTTGATACTGCCCATTACCCGCAGCAGGGAGTCTATCCTTAAGCGTGCCTTGTTTTGTGCTGAAGCCTGCCCAACGGTGCCGCCGAGTAGC
>CAIVHI010000081.1 GCA_903905685.1 uncultured Bacteroidota bacterium
ACACAATTCTGGATGTTCGGTATTGCTGCCAACGTCTGCTGTGTGATGCCAGCAGCGCCCACATTTTTTATACTGACTACCGCGAACTAGAACCTCTAAGCCAGCATTGTTTTTTATTTGAAAAGATGGTTGCGATACCCTGAAAATTCAAGTTGTTTTGATTTAACGAAATTAAGAAACCTGTTCTAATTTTCAAACGAAATTTCCACCATTTCTTCGAAAAAACGCCAAACACTCCTCAAACTCTGCTCGCGCCCTTAAGCCAAGCCCCAATACCCCAATAAACTTTAAGTATACCGAGGAAACTATTTTTACAAAAAATGTTTCCATAGTTTTGCCGAGAATTATGGAGATACTGCCCAAAATACTCGGTGCTTCTGCCGAACTGTTCCGCCAGTATGGGTTCAAAACCATCACCATGGACGATATCGCCCGAAGGGCCGGCATCTCCAAAAAAACGCTTTACCAACACTTCGCCAACAAACACGAGGTGGTGAACGACTCTCTGGTATGGTATAAAGCCCAAATGACGGAGGCCTGCGAAGCCGTGCTGCAGGAGTCGGAAAATCCGGTAGAGGCCATGGTGCGCATGGCGGCGTTTATGGACGAGAACCACAAGAAGATCAACCCCATGGCCATGTTCGAGCTGCAGCGTTTCTTCCCCGAGACCTACAACCTGTTTCGGGAGCTGCTGATTGAGAAAGACGCCGGCATGATTCGCGAAAACATCTTGGAAGGCATGAGGCGGGGCCTATACCGCGACAACCTGAATGCCGACCTCCTGGCCCGCTACCGCCTGGAAACGTCGCTCATGATACTGCAACCCAACCTCATGGTGAACGAGCGCGACGAACTGCTTTACGTGCACCTCGAAATTGCCGAACACTTTATGTATGGCATCATGACGGCACAAGGCGTGGAACTTTACATCAAGTACAAACAAAAATATTTGAAATCATGAATCATATCCGGATACTTACGTTGGGTGCCCTGCTGCTGTGCGGCGGCTTGAGGGCGCAGCAAATGCCCCTGAGCCTACAGGCCTGCACCGACTTCGCCGTACAAAACAACTACAACATCAAGAATGCCAAGATTGATGTGCTGATTCAGCAGGCGCAAAACGACCAGTTGCTGGCGGCTGCCTACCCCCACTTCTCGGGCTCGGCCAGCTTCAACGACTTCGTGAATCCGCCGGTATCGTTTTTCCCCAATGCCTTGCTGCGGGGTTTCCCGGGCTTCGGCAACCTGCCGGCAGATGGCTACACTTCGGTGCCCTTCACCCCCAAGTATTCGTCGTCGGCCACGGTGAATGCGTCTCAGGTGGTGTTCGATGGCAATGTGTTCATCGCCCTCCAAGCCCGCAACACCGTGATGGAGATGGCCGAAAAGGCATCGGCGCTCACGGTGGAGAATGTGAAGTACAATGTATACAAGGCTTACAACTCGCTGGTGATTGCCTACCGGCAATTCGCCATCCTAAAGTCGTCGCTGGCCTATGCCCGCAGCATAGAGCACGACATCAGCCTGGTGCAGAAGAACGGCTTCGCAGAGAAAATAGACGTGGAGCGTACTACGGTGCAAATCAATAATCTGGCAACCGACAGTATCCGCATCGAGAACATGCTCACGATGTCGGAGCAACTGCTGAAGTACCAAATGGGGATGGCCATCACCACCCCCATCGTGCTTACCGACACTGCGCTGGACCTGCGCCGCAAAGAGACTGCGGCACTGCTGGGCGAAGAAAAAAACTACGACCGTGTGCCCGCCTACGACCTGCTGCAAACCCAATTGAAGTTGAACGACTTCAACATCAGGAGGTTCAAGCTGTCGGCCTACCCGTCGCTGGCCGCGGTCGGCAACTTGGGCTACAACTATTCCGCCAACGATTTTTCGGACATGACCAAGGGCAGCAACTACGTGTTCAGTTCCATGATTGGCCTCCAGTTGAGTGTGCCCATCTATTCGGGCAAACTGCGCCTCAACCAGTTGCGCGAAGCCAACCTGAATTTGGAAAAGACCAGGAACAGTATCGAAAACATCAAGCAGACCATAGATTTCCAAGTGGCCTCCTCGCGCACCAACCTGCAAAACGTCATCCTGCAACTCCGCAGCCAGTCGAACAACCTGGCACTGGCCGAGGAAGTGCTCGATTTGGCCCGCAGCAAGTATAAAGCGGGCGTTGGCAGCAATCTGGAAGTGACCGAAGCCCAAACCGACCTCCTGCGCTCGCAAACCAACTATTTCTCTACCATGCTCGACCTCGTGAATGCCGAAGCCGACCTGAAAAAAGCATTGGGACTATTACGTTAACATCCGTCAACCATCATCCACTCGAAATGCCAAACAACACCAATAATATGAAGAAACTGTTTTATCTTTTGTTGCCCGTATTGGTACTCGCGGCGTGCCACGGGGCTCCCGACAAAGCCACCCAACTTGCCGACCTGAAAAAGCAACGTGCCGAACTGGACACGAAAATCAAGGAACTGGAAGCCGGCGCCCCGGCCGACAGCGGCAAGTCGAAGCCCGTATCCATCACGGTAGTGCAGCCGGCCGACTTCCATGCCTATGTGGAAGTGCAGTCGGCCATCAATGGCGACGACAACATCTTGGCTACACCCAAGGCACCGGGCACAGTAAAAGCCATCAATGTGGTAGCCGGCCGCCACGTAGGTGCAGGCGAGATATTGGCAACGCTCGATGCCTCGGCAATTGAGCAGCAAATAGAGGCCTTGATGCCCCAGCTCACGCTCACCAAGTCGGTTTATGAAAAGCAGCAAAACCTGTGGTCGCAAAACATAGGCACCGAAGTGCAACTGATGACGGCGAAGGCGCAATATGAATCGGTGCAGAAGCAGATATCGGCCTTGCAGACCCAAAAGGACATGTACCGCATCGTATCGCCCATTTCGGGCACCGTTGATGCCGTGAACCTGAAAGTAGGGGACTTCGCATCGCCGGGCATGAGCGGCATCAAGGTGGTGAACACCGAGAAGCTGAAAGCCGAAGCCAGCGTGGGCCAAAACTACTTGGGCAAGATTCGGGAAGGCGACCCCGTCACCCTCATTTTCCCGGACATCAACGACACCATCAAGACCACGCTTACCCATGTGTCTCAAGCGGTAGACCCCATCTCGCGTGCATTTACGGCACAGGTGGTATTGGGGCACGATGCGAAGCTGCACCCCAACATGAGTTGCATCATGCGCATCTCCAACTACGAGAACACCAAGGCACTGGTGGTACCGGTATCGATCATCCAAAAGACGCAGAACGGCACTATGGTCTACATCGTAAAAGACGGCAAGGCGCAAAGTGTGGTGGTGACTACCGGCCAGAACTCCAACGGACAGGTGGAAATCACATCGGGCCTGCATGCCGGCGACCAAGTGGTGACTACCGGCTATGAAGAACTGGACGACAACGAGCGCGTAACGCTACAATAACCCGGGACACCCTATAGGCGTCAGCACACCTGCACCGCGCGGGCTTCTGTTGCCGTTCAACACACAACAACAAGATTCAAGTCCTAACAACAAACAACCATGAAAGACTTATTCAAGGAATTCAAGCCGTCGAGTTGGGCCATCGACAACCGGACGGCGATATACATCATCACCGTCCTCATCACCCTTGCCGGCCTGATGACCTACCTAAACCTGCCCAAGGAGCAGTTTCCGGACATCAAGATTCCGCAAATCATCGTTCAGACCCTGTATCCCGGCACCTCGCCGGAGAACATGGAGAACCTGGTGACCAAGCCTATAGAGAAGCAGGTGAAAAACCTGACCGGCGTGAAGAAGGTGACCAGCAGCTCCTTCCAAGACTACTCGGTGGTGATCGTGGAATTCAATACCGACGTCAAGATAGACAAGGCCA
Source organism: uncultured Bacteroidota bacterium (assembly GCA_903905685.1). GTDB lineage: Bacteria > Bacteroidota > Bacteroidia > Chitinophagales > Chitinophagaceae > CAIYTT01. The sequence goes on from CAIVHI010000081.1 coordinate 3,883, forward strand.
AGCAGGACGTTAAGGATGCCGTGGACAAAGCCAAGCAGGACCTGCCCAAGACCCTGCCCTACCAACCCGAAGTGAAGGACATCGACCTTTCGGAAATCCCCATCCTCTCCATCAACATCTCGGGCAACTACGACCTGAACCGGCTGAAGAAGTATGCCGACAAGGTGAAGGACAATGTGGAAGCCCTGCGGGAAATCAAGCGCGTGGACCGCGTGGGTGCCCCGGAGCGTGAAATACAGATCAATGTAGACATGTTCAAGATGCAGGGTGCCGGCCTCACCTTCGACGACATAGACCGCACAGTAGCGTCGGAGAACGTATCTACCACCGCCGGCGAGGTGTCGATGAACAACCAAAAACGCATCCTCAGCATCCGCGACGAATTCAAAACAGCAGCCCAAATAGGCGACCTCATAGTGCGCAACCAGCAGGGCAAAAGCATCTACCTGAAAAACATTGCCACCGTGGTAGACAGCTTTGCCGAGCAAAAAAGCTATGCACGACTGGAAGGCAAGAACGTCATCACCCTGAACGTCATCAAGGCCAAGGGCGAGAACCTGATTGAAGCCTCCGACAAGATTCAGGCTTTGATTGCCAAATTGCAAAAAGACGACCTGCCCAAGGACCTCAAGATTGTCTGCACCGGCGACCAATCGAGCACCACCCGCAACACCGTTCACGACCTTGTGAACACCATCATCATCGGCTTCCTGCTCGTAACCCTCATCCTGATGTTCTTCATGGGTGTGACCAATGCGTTGTTTGTGGCCATGTCGGTACCGCTGTCTTGCGCTGTGGCGTTTCTGGTGCTACCCTCCATCGGGTTTACCCTCAACATGATTGTGCTGTTCTCGTTCCTGCTGGCCTTGGGCATTGTGGTGGACGATGCCATTGTGGTGATTGAAAACACGCACCGCATTTTCGACAACGGCAAAATGAGCATATCGAAGGCCGCCAAAATGGCTACAGGAGAAGTATTCCTCCCCGTACTCTCCGGCACGGCCACAACCCTGATGCCGTTCATCCCGCTGGCATTCTGGAAAGGCGTCATCGGCTCCTTCATGTTCTTCCTGCCCATCACCCTCATCATCACCCTAATGGCCTCGCTGGTGGTAGCCTACCTCATCAATCCCGTATTTGCGGTGAGTTTCATGAAGCCCGAAGACAATGAAGCCCACGGCAAGAACAAATTCGGCAAGCGCGACAAAATCATGGCGGTGGTCTTCCTGACGCTGGCAGGTTTGTTCTACCTCGGCAAGAATTGGGGTATGGCCAACTTCGTGATGTTCATCTACCTGTTCATCCTACTCGAAAAATTCATCCTGTCGAAATGGATTTACGCCTTCCAAAACAAGTTGTGGCCGGCCTTCCGCGACTGGTATACCCGCTGGCTGAAACGCTCGCTGCACCGTCCCGGCTTGGTAATGTTCATCACCTTGATATTTATGGTGGTTACGCCGTTCGGCTATGTGGCCCGCCATCCCCCGTTCGTGTTCTTCCCGTCTGCCGACCCCAACTTCGCCTATGTATACCTAAGTCTGCCCGTGGGCACCGACCAAGCCTACACCAACGAAGTGTTGAAGAAACTGGAGACCCGCGTGAATACCGTATTGGGCAATGACCCCGCCACAGGCAAGAAAAACCCGATTGTGAATTCGGTGATATCCAACGTGACCGTTGGTGCGGTAGACCCGAACAGCGGCGAAATAGGCGATTTCCCCAACAAGGGCAAGATTACGGTGGCCTTCGTAGAATACTCGGAACGCAAGGGCGTATCTACCGCAACCTACCTCAACAAGATACGTGAAGCAGTGAAGGAATATCCCGGTGCTGAAGTGACCGTAGACAAGGAATCGGGCGGACCACCCCTGCAAAAGCCCGTGGTGATTGAAATGACCTGCGACAACCTCGATACCCTCGTAAACACATCTGAAAGGCTGAAACGCTTTATAGAATCGAAGCAGATTGCCGGCCTTGAGGGGCTCCGCAGCGACTTCCAAGCCAACAAGCCCGAAATCGTTTTCGACCTGGACCGCGAGCGCATGGACAATGAAGGAATATCCACCTACATGGTGGCCGCCAACCTGCGCACCGCCATCTTCGGCAAGGAAATCTCCCGCTTCCGCGATGCCAACGACGACTACCCCATCACCTTGCGCCTCGCCGCCACCCAAAGGCTGGACATCGACGCGGTACGCAATATGCCCGTCATTTACCGCGACATGGGCATGATGGGTGCACCCATCCGCCAAGTGCCGGTGAGCTCGTTCTCCGACATGCGCTACTCGGCCACCTACGGCGGCATCAAGCGTAAGAACCAGAAACGCATCATCTCGCTGTCGTCCAATGTGATATCGGGCTTTAGCGACAATGACGTGGTAGCCAATGTGACGCGCGAAATCGCCAACTTCCACGCCCCTGCCGGCCTCACCATCAAGATGAGCGGCCAGCAGGAAGACCAAGCCGAAACCGGCAGCTTCCTCGGTCATGCCATGCTGACGTCTATTGCCTTGATCTTCATCATCCTGGTGTTGCAGTTCAACTCCCTGAGCCGCACCCTCATCATTATGAGCGAAGTGGTATTCAGCGTGGTGGGCGTGTTCTTGGGCTATGCCATCTTCGGCAACACCTTCTCCATGGTCATGAGCGGCATAGGCATCATAGCCCTGTGCGGTATAGTGGTGCGGAACGGGATATTGCTGGTAGAGTTTATGGACTTGATGCTCAAGGAGGGCATGGCCCCCTACGATGCCATTGTGGAAGCCGGCCGTACCCGTATGACGCCGGTACTGCTCACCGCAACGGCGGCCTGCCTCGGCCTCGTACCCTTGGCCGTAGGCATGAACATCGACTTCGGCACCCTGCTCACGGAGCTCAACCCGCACATCTTCTTTGGTGGCGACAGTGCCGCCCTGTGGTCGTCGTTGGCATGGACCATGATTTACGGCCTCACCTTCGCCACCTTCCTAACTTTGATAGTGGTGCCCGTAATGTGCCTGCTCAGCTTCCGCTTCAAGAAGTGGGTGGGCAAGCGCATAGGCCGCGAAATCAACTATTGATACGCAAACCTTTTAGAAACACACGGGGTGGAGCGGAAGCTTCACCCTGTGTGCATTTTTTGGGGGGACTAATCTTCAAGGATGCTGTCTATTTGGGCATCCCTGTTCGCGGCAGTGGTTATGAAATCCTTCCTCCGAACAGAAACCCAATGTCCGTTATCGTTAAGGACGTTCCCAATCCCCTCATTAGGACTATCTTTGTAATCGTATTTTCCGCCCTTGGTTATGCGTTTTTCTTCAAAATCCCTCAGCGCTATTACCTTCATACCTACCTTCATATTTTTTCGTTGTTTTTGTACAAATATACCAAATATATAACGTACTATCAAATTTAATTAAAAACTTAACGCTCGACGACGCTGCCTCTTTGAAGATACCGCAACAGATTCCGAAGATATCACACGTTTATAGCCAACCTGCCCCCCGAATGAAAACACGACGCGGAAGGCATCGCAACTGTTGGAACGATGGAAGTTCAAGGGTCGGCATGGAAACCTTCAGGAATCGAACGACGTGCGATACCTTCGGCATCGTCGACATCGGGTCGGCTTTATGGGCCATAAACATGCGATGCTGTCGGCATCGTTCGACTTGCACCAAACCGTGCGATGTAGAGTGTGGACAATGCATTGAACATCGTCAGGTCCTACAGAGGAAACGATACGTTTGGACCTGCAATTCATATGCCTGAATTTTCTATCCCCCAGGTTTTTGTACTGGTCCAAAATCAGTAACTTTGGATTCCGTAATGGTCGACGTAATAGTGAACGGTGGACTCGGTGTTTGAACAGATAAGAAGCGGCTGACGATGAACATTATTTACTGGAATGTAAACAGTGGTGTTCCCTTGGAAAAAACCAAGTGGATTGATGATTTGATACTGGAACATAGCCCTGACATACTCTGTATTGCTGAGGGTCCTGAATCAATTGAAGCGTGTACGGATTTTGTAACACATATCAACGGCAAAGGCCATAAGTCGTATTACAACCCTACGCTATTTGATGGAGATTCGATTGGTGGCCAATTCGGGTGGAATAGATTCGGTTTAAAGGTTTTTATCAAAAAGGGATTTAAACTCCTGACCAAATTCGCTTTTGGGAATCAAAATTCTGAGGGTAGGATTGTGTATTTAAGAGTTGCAGACAACAGCTCGTTCTATTCAATTTTTTTGATTCATGGAGTGTCCAAATCCGGCGATGAAATAAAGCAAGCCCAATTTATGGCAATCCTATTTCAATTTATCAAGGCAAAATCCTTCGACAAGAAAGATGAAAGAATCATTGTTTTGGGCGATTTCAACTTAGAGCCTTGGGACGACCTGCTGAGAAGCGAAAAATATATTTTTAGCCATTTTTATAGAAAATCATTTCTTTATCATTCGCACAAAAAAGTCGATTTCATCTCCTTCAATCCCGTATTGGAGTATTTGCAGCAACAGGATGATGCCGAATTGGTTGGAACGTTTTATAATGAGAAATTCCTCTCTATATTGGACTTCCCATTGCTGTCAGAAAATCTGTCAAATTTCAATTTCGAGATTTTGACGGAAGTCAACAAGGCGAGACTATTAAGGGTGAAAAAGACAAGGCAGACATTAGTTGACGGATTTGACCATCTTCCAATTCATTTAAAAATAACATGAAATGAACAAGTTGCAGTTAAACTTTTTGGACCAACAGGAAATATCAGCGAAAGTCGACCCTATCGAGCGTGTTTTACATGACTTCGGGGAAGAGATCTATGCTTATGCCAAAGAATATTTTAATTATATTGTAACTACAACAACTGAAAACGATAACGTTAGGGATGCGTCACTCTACATTTTCGTACCTGAAATCGGGTATAATTACAAGATATTGGAGGTAGAT
>CAIVHI010000082.1 GCA_903905685.1 uncultured Bacteroidota bacterium
CAGGCTGCATAGGCCGTAGTGAATTTGACGACATCGATGGGAGTGAGGCTTTTGCCCGGCGTGCCACCTATTGTTCCACGAATACCCGATATTGATTTGATGAGTGCCATAAGATGTATTGAGTGGCGAAGGTACGTTTTTACCTAAAATTAGGGTGTTTGTTGCGCTGGGGCTTAAAATTGAGCGATGCCAACATAATTGGGTGCAATGGATGCCCGTCCGTTATAATCGGGCATCAAAATTGTTTTGGTGCAAGTAGAGGTGAATTCGCCGTCGATTTCGCGTTGTAAGATGCCTGTGGTCCATGAAAAAGCGCATGGAGTGGAGCAAGTGCCGCCTTGAATCAGGAAATTCAAAATAAAAATCAAAAAAAATTTTGTAAAATCGATTTGTTCGTTACCTTTGCAGTCCCAAATTTTTAGGGAGAAGCTATTTCAGTATGTCGCAGCGAATCAGAATTAAATTAAAATCTTACGACCACAACTTGGTTGACAAGTCGGCCGACAAGATAGTAAAAACGGTACGTAATACCGGTGCAATCGTTACCGGTCCTATTCCGTTGCCTACGGAAAAGAAGATATTTACAGTACTGCGTTCCCCGCACGTCAACAAGAAAGCTAGGGAACAATTCCAATTGTGTACCCACAAGCGGTTGTTGGATATTTATACGTCCTCTTCCCGTACGGTAGATGCACTCTCCAAGCTGGATTTGCCCAGCGGTGTGGAAGTTGAAATCAAGGCTTGACGTTAATCCTGTGGAAGTCTTGCTTGACAAGGCGCATAGGTTGGTTCTTTAAAAAAATTGAAAAACGGTTTATCCCAATCCACACAATACCGGAAATGGGCGCTGAACTCAAATATAATAACATAATGAAAGGTATCATTGGTAAAAAAGTTGGTATGACCAGCATCTTTGAACCGAACGGGAAACAAACAGCCTGTACGATCATCGAAGCCGGACCATGTGTGGTAACTCAAAAGAAGACCGTCGATACCGACGGGTACAATGCGCTGCAATTGGCATTTGGTGAAGCAAAAGCCAAGAACACTCCCAAGGCGCAAATCAACCACTTCGCAAAGTCGGGCACCACGCCCAAATCCGTAGTCAAAGAAATACGGAATTGCTCCATCGAGAAAGAAGTAGGCGAAAGCATTACATGTTCCATTTTTAGTGAAGGCGAGAAAGTCAGCGTAATTGGCACCACCAAGGGCAAGGGTTTCCAAGGTGTTGTGAAACGCCACGGCTTTAGCGGTGTTGGTGAAGCAACGCACGGCCAGCACGATCGTTCCCGTGCACCGGGTTCCGTGGGTGGTTCATCTTACCCGAGCCGCGTATTCAAAGGCATGCGCATGGCAGGCCGCTTGGGCCAAGATACCGTTAAGGTGAAGGCACTGAGGGTCGTGAAAATATTCGCCGACAAAAATTACATCCTTATCAGCGGTTCGGTTCCCGGACACATTGGTTCCATTGTTTTAATTCAGAATTAATTATAGTCATGCAGGTTGACGTTTTAAATAGCAGCGGTGTTGCAACGGGTAGGGTGGTAGAATTGCCGGAAGACATTTTCGGTATTGAACCCAACGACCATTGCATTTATTTGGCGGTGAAACTTTACTTGGCAGATCAGCGCCAAGGCACCCACAAAACCAAGACTCGTGCCGAAGTTCATGGTTCGTCCAAGAAATTGCACAAGCAAAAAGGTACAGGCGGCTCGCGTAAGGGCAATATCAGGAACCCCCTTTACAAAGGTGGTGGTGCAGTAAACGGCCCCAAACCACACGCTTATGGATTCAAGTTGAACCGTAAGGTGAAAGATTTGGCCAAGATGAGCGCCCTCGCACACAAAGCACGTGCCAACAAGATTCTGGTTGTTGAAGACCAAAATTACGATGCACCAAAAACCAAGGCTATGGCTGCAATGCTGGACACTTTGAAAGGTGCGGAACGTAAAACCATGCTGATACTGCCTGAATATGATTTCAACACGTACCTGAGTTCCCGTAATATTGCCTCCAACAAGACCGTTGTGATGAGCGATATGAATACGTATGACCTCACGAATGCAAGCGTGGTGATTTTCACGGAGAGCGCAGCAAAAATGTTTTCAGCCGAGCTGGTAGAAGAATAGGCTTTGCAAAGTGGCCCGGTCGCGGCGCAAGTTCGACAACAAAAAGTAGATAACAACAGTAAACAGAGTCAAAATGAAATTAAGCGAAGTGTTGATACGCCCGATAATAACTGAAAAAGTTAACCGCCAGATTGAGCGGTCGGGACGTTATACCTTTCAGGTAGACCATGCCGCCAACAAACTCGAAATCAAGAAGGCTGTAGAAGATTTCTATGGCAGGAAGGTAGCAAAGGTGAACACCGTTGTTGTGCCTGCCAAAGCGAAGACGAGATATACCAAGGCCGGTGTGCTGTCAGGCCGCAAGCCTTCCATCAAGAAAGCGATCGTTACCCTCGCCGAAGGTGAGTCTATCGATCTGTTTGAGAACTAATTGACGAACAGTAGATCTGTTTTACGACAAATAAGTGCATAACCGGCTCTGAGACGCAATTGATGAGCCACCTACCCTAGGGTAGAAATGAAAAAAGTAGAAAATGGCATTACGTAAGTACAAACCGGTGACAGCCGGCACAAGGTGGAGAATAGGTAACGCATATGCGGAAGTAACGACTAATGTTCCTGAAAAGTCGCTTTTGGAAGCGCAATCGGGAACAGGTGGCCGTAATGCGCAAGGCCGCAGGTCTATGCGCTACATTGGCGGCGGCAACAAAACCAAGTACCGTATCGTTGACTTCAAGCGTGACAAGAAGAATATCCCTGCTACGGTGAAGTCTATCGAATATGATCCCAACCGTACGGCGTTCATCGCTTTGTTGAACTACAAGGATGGCGAAAAGAGGTACATCATTGCTCCTCAAGGTCTTGAGGTTGGTTCGGAAGTCATCAGCGGAGACGCTGTTGCTCCAGAAGTAGGCAATGCGCTGCTGTTGAGGAACATGCCCTTGGGTACTGTGATACAGAATATTGAAATGCAGCCCGGCAAGGGTGGTGCGATGGCCCGGTCGGCCGGTACTTATGCGCAGCTTAATGCCAAAGAGGAAAAATATTGCGTAATCAAGATGCCAAGTGGCGAATTGCGTAAGATTTTGAGCCTTTGCATGGCAACGGTGGGTATAGTTTCCAACAGCGACCACGCCCTGCAATCTATGGGTAAAGCAGGTCGCAACCG
>CAIVHI010000083.1 GCA_903905685.1 uncultured Bacteroidota bacterium
CAAAAAAATATTTGCAACGTTCCTGCTGCTGGTTGCTGCCAAATACCTGTTTTTCGACAAATAACAAATATAAAAATATTAATTTCAATAGATTAGCATGAAAAGGACGAAAGTTAGGGATATTCTCTCGGGAGAAAACACAGATTATGATGTAGTGGTGAAGGGTTGGGTGCGCTCCTTCCGCAACAACCAGTTTATTGCCCTAAATGATGGCTCGTGTATGGCAACCATTCAAGTGGTCATTGGCCTCGATACCGATGAAGCCATACTGAAGCGCATTACGACAGGCGCGTCGTTGAGCGTGAAGGGCAAAGTCATTGCCTCATTGGGGCGCGGACAGAAATTTGAGATTTCGGCCGAAAGCTTCGAAATCCTTGGCGATTGCGACAACGAGAAGTACCCGCTACAACTTAAAAACCGCCCAAGTCTGGAATACCTACGTGAAATAGCCCACCTGCGCTTTCGCACCAATACCTTTGGGGCCGTTTTTAGGGTGCGCCACACATTGGCATTTGCCGTGCACAAGTTCTTTAACGATAGGGGCTTTGTCTACCTGCATACGCCTATCATCACGGCATCGGATGCCGAGGGTGCTGGTGAAATGTTCCACGTAAGTACCCTTTCGCCCGAGAATCCACCGAAGTTGGAAAACGGAGGTATAGACTACGCCCAAGATTTTTTCGGGAGATGTACGAACCTTACAGTGAGTGGACAATTGGAGGCCGAATTGGGAGCCATGGCGCTTTCGGAAGTTTATACTTTCGGTCCTACCTTTCGTGCCGAAAATTCCAATACCCCGCGCCACCTCGCCGAGTTTTGGATGATTGAACCCGAAGTAGCCTTCAACGACATCTATGACAACATGGATTTGGCCGAGGACTTCATTAGGTATGTCATCGGCTATACATTGGAGCACTGCAAAGAAGATATCGAGTTTCTTGCACAGCGGCTTGCCGATGAGGAAAAACAGAAACCTACAGCCGACCGCAGCGAACTAGGATTGAAGGAAAAATTGGAGTTCGTGATGAACAACAAGTTTGAACGAATCACATATACCGATGCCATCAACATTTTGTTGGAATCTCCGGCCTACAAGAAAAAGAAATTCCAATATGAAGTGAAATGGGGCATTGACCTTCAGAGCGAGCACGAACGTTACTTGGTGGAGAAACACTTCAAGAAACCGGTAATCGTTACGGGCTACCCCAAGGACATCAAGGCGTTCTATATGCGCATGAACGATGACGGCAAAACCGTGGCGGCTATGGATATTCTGGCTCCCGGCATTGGCGAAATCGTTGGCGGCTCGCAAAGGGAAGAAAGGTTGGATAAGCTGGTGCAACGCATGGAGGAAATGCATATCCCCACCGACGAGATGTACTGGTACCTCGACACCCGCAAGTTCGGCACAGTGCCTCACGCCGGCTTCGGGCTGGGCTTCGAGCGTATGGTGCTTTTCGTGACCGGTATGACCAACATCCGCGATGTCATCCCCTTCCCAAGGACGCCAAAGAATGCCGAATTTTAGGGCTTCGGGTTGACCAATTTTTTTGAGGGATGATGAGGAGCGTGAGGTCGTTCGCGTCTTTTTCCAAGACTGAACGTTTCGGGGTGGTGGCATTGGCCATTTTACTGGCAATACTGCTGGCGGTGAAACTATCGATGAAGCACTTGTCGAAACCGCATTTCGATACCGGTCAAGAGCTGGCCTATCGAGATGCGTACGAACATTTTGAGCAAGCATTGGAGATAGAAAATGAAGCGGCCATGCACAAGGCCGACTCCGCAGCCATAGCCGACACTTCCCATTTGTATTTGGATGACGGAATAGGCCATAAGGACTTCCCCGATACGCTGGATATCAACACTGCAACAGAAAAGCAATTCAAAATGTTAAAGGGGGTTGGCACCAACACTGCCCGCAAAATTGTGGCGAAGCGAGCGGAACAAGGTGGATTTAACAATATCGAGGAGTTTAGAAAGACCTGCAACCTTTCGGACAAGGTATTTCAACAGTTGCAAATACACTTGAAGGTATCCAAGATTAAACCTTCAAAATGAGCCGGTATTTTTACTACTGGTTAACTTGGTGGCCTCAATTGCCGCAGCAACTGCGGCAACGCAATCTGCAGTTTTCTTGTGCACGTCCTTAGCCCAAAACCGCAACACCGTCCAGCCCTCAGATTGCAATTGGGCATTTACCTCGGCATCCCGAGCCCTATTGCGTTCTATTTTGGCCAGCCAAAATGCTTGGTTCGACTTGAAATCATGGCGGTAAGTGTCCCAATCTTTGCCATGCCAAAATTCTCCATCCACAAAAACGGCCACCCGGTACCTCTTGTAGGTAAAATCCGGCTTGCCGAAAACCAATTTGTCGTTTTTTCGGTATCTATATCCAGCAGCCCACATGGCTTTGGCTAATGCTATTTCAGGCTTGGTGCCCGAGCCTTTGTTGGCCTGCATTACCTTCTTACGCTGCTCGGGTGTGAGTTTATCCACAAACGCAAAATTAGGTTGTGCACCGTATATTTAGCTGATTATCAGCGTAGTTTGGCAGGAAGAAAATTCTCCGGGCTTATTGGGTCCGTCTGCGTCGCGAGGTTATAGTAACCCATACAGAACCAAACTTGCCCCTTTCAATATTTTTTTGCATCTTTGAATTCCAACTATTCTTCAACCAGCACTTAATCGGGCGCTAGCCCCTACGGCAATCATGGGCGGCATATTTCTCGGCATTGCAGAACCAGATACTGAGCACCGGCGGGCGGCCCTTTACCGTGTGCTGCTCAAAGCCAGCCTGCAACCATACCCTACAGAATCCATTTGCAAAGGCGACCACCGAACGATAATAGATAGTGCCATCCAAAATGCCGATTGCGCAATACTGTGCTTGGGCCAACAAGCCGGACCATTGGTGTCTGATTTGGGTATGTCCAATACGGAATATCAATATTTCGCATGTAGACAGCGATGTATCAGCAATCCTAAATTCAAGCTTTATGTATGGCAACCGGAGCTTGCCGATGATACTGGTGGCGCTGATACGGCATTTACCGGCAAAATCAGGAATGAGGTTTTAGGGAATGTCTATTATTCGAATCATTCCTCGGCAATCGCATTGGTCGAAGATGTGAGAATGGCTGCTGGAGACGAGGCCACAGTGAAATTTGACGTGAACCCGACCGACATCTTCCTCATATACAACCAACTGGACGAAGCCGAGGCCGATGCCGTGACCGACCTTTTGGCAGACGTGGTGCCGCTAGAAAAGCTGAACATCATTCAAGACAGTGGCATAGACTATGCCGAATATTGTCGGCAGCAATTGGAACAAAGCAAATTGGCCGTTGTCTACTTCAAAGAGAGTGCCGATTGGGCATTGCCATTTACCAAGCAGATTTGGCAAAACTCCGGTGGCGCGTCTTCGACCACCCCTATTCTGCTGATAGGCGACGAAGAACCGGAGACCAATGCCAACAAAATGCTGAAGGCTCCCAAAGTAGTATCGCTAATCATCGCCGGCGAGCTGATACCCCTGGAAATCAAGGTACAGTATGACCGAATAGTTGAACCCGAATTTCAAGACTAAAACTTACTCCTGCACCCTTGGCATTCATGAACCGGCACAACAAAATATGTCCCTACCCAGGTTTGCGGCCGTTCAATGAGGAGGAATCCTTGTTCTTCAAAGGGCGGCAGGAACACGTGGGCCAAATCATTTCCCGCCTATCGGAACATAAGTTTTTGATGGTGACCGGTGCCAGTGGCGACGGCAAGTCATCGTTGGTCTATGCGGGGGTTATACCGCAAGCCCGGGCTGGATTTTTCAAGGCCAAGCACAACAACTGGGTGGTTGCAGACTTCAGGCCCGAGCGGGCACCACTCAAAAACATGGCTGAAGCACTGGGTAGAGCACTTGACATGCCCAACAAGGAAGCCATAGAATCGGAACTTCAATACGGGTTCTCGGCACTGCTGGATGTTTACCAGGCATCAACCCGCCACCTCGACACCCACGATGCCGAATACACTACTCTGGATGATAAAACCAAGAAAATCAAACGTTTACGTGCTGCCAACTTATTGGTCATCGTAGATCAGTTTGAAGAGTTCTTCACCAACCGCGAAAACTTTGCCGAAGGCAAATGTTCGCCTGAGGCGCAGACCGCAGTGAACATTCTGTTGGAAACGGCACGACTGGCGCAACAGCGCGATATCCCTATTTACATCATCTGTACCATGCGGTCAGATTTTGTAGGGCAGTGTGCCGCCTTCAGGGGGCTGCCGGAATACATAGGCATGGCGCAATTCTTTCTGCCGAGACTGAAGCGCAACGAGATAGCCAGGGTGATTCAAGAGCCTGCCAGATTGAACGGCGACCATATATCGAAACGGCTGGTGGAAACCCTCATCAACTCTTTGAGTGAGGGTATAGACCAACTGCCGGTATTGCAACACGCCTTGAAACGCATTTGGTATTGTGCGGGCGAGGGCACCGAGGAAATGGACTTGCTCCACTTTGCAAAAGTTGGCGGTCTGCATTCGCGCTTCCTGAACGATGTTGACCGTGAGGCGTTCACCACATGGCTGGCCACCCTACCCGATTATGAAAAAGCCCACTTCGCCAACCCCTCGCTTGACAATGTGCTGGACAGCCACGCCAACAGCCTTTATGAAGGGGCCGCCCGAGAAGTGAACCTACTGTATGGCAAGAACCGCGTGACCGACGCGGAGGCCAAACAGGTGATTGAGAAGGTATTCAAGTGCCTCACCAAAATAGATGAATCGCGGGCAGTGCGCAACCGGATGACGTTACAGGAGGTTAAAGACATCATCAATGAACCGGACGTGACGTTGGAACTTACCGCAGCCGTGGTAAATGTCTTCCGCAGGTCGGACAACACGTTTTTGAGGCCATTCATAACAGATGATGAAAGCACCGCGAAACTTTCGCCCAATACCGTGCTGGACATTACGCACGAAAGCCTGATACGCAACTGGAAATTATTGAAGACGTGGACTGAACAAGAGCATGAAAAACTGTTGAATTTTCAGGACTTCGACAAGCAGATGCAGCGTTGGTTGGAGCACAACAAGTCGTCCAACTTCCTATTACCTATTGGCCTACTCACCTTCTTCGAAAACTGGATGCAACGGGAGCGG
>CAIVHI010000084.1 GCA_903905685.1 uncultured Bacteroidota bacterium
CCCGAATGTATTGCTCGGCCATCTTATCGAGCGCAAGTGTCGTGACACCCGGTTTAACCAACTTGGCTACCTCGGCCAAAGTGGCCGACACCATCAATGCACTGGTACGGATCAATTCAATTTCTTCGGCACTCCTAATGTGGATCATAACGAAATCTGTTCGGCATTATTGGGGGAAACAACCACCCGGCTATCATAATAAGGAAAAAAGCCACGGTAGTTTACCGTGGCTTCCAAAACAATTCAAAATATTATGCGGAAACACCACGACCATCAACGGCGGGCATAGTGGAGGCGCGACCCATGATACGGCCCGTCTTCATCAAACCATCATAATGGTTCATAAGAAGATAACTTTCCACTTGTTGCAATGTATCGAGGATAACACCAACACCAATCAACATTGACGTACCACCGAAGAACGATGCGAAACCACTTGTAATACCCAACAATTGGGCAATACTGGGCAGAATACCGGCAACCGCGAGGAATACGGCACCCGGAAGGGTGATACGGTCCATAATGGTAGCGATGTAGTTGGACGTGTCTTCACCAGGCTTAACGCCGGGGATAAAGCTGTTGTTGCGTTTCAGGTTATCTGCGATTTCGGTAGGATTGAATATCAACGCCGTGTAGAAATAGGTAAATGCAATAACCATTACGGCGTAAATCAAGTTATACCACAAACCTCGGCTATCAGTGATAGAGCGCACGAACCCTGCTGCTTTTTCGCTCGATGTAAACCCCGTAAAAATAGTAGGAATGAACATCATCGCTTGAGCGAAGATAATGGGCATCACGCCGGCAGAATTTACCTTCAACGGAATGAAATCACGAGCACCTGACACCTCTTTGGCCGCATTGGTGCTGCCAATGATGCGTCGAGCGTAGTTCAAAGGAATCTTACGAACACCCTGTGTAAGTAGTATCAACCCAATAATGACGGCCACAAAAATTGCAATTTCCAAAAGGAACAACAAAAGGCCGCCAGCACCTGTTGTGGCATTCTTACTGCTGAATTCCTGAACGATGGAGTGTGGGAAACGAGCCAAGATACCAACCATGATGATCAATGACGTACCATTACCTATACCTCGGTCTGTAATCTTCTCACCCAACCACATCACGAACAACGTACCCGCCGTAAGCACCATGATTGTTGACAACCAGAACATGAAGGGACTGAAATCGGGAACCAAAGATGCCGCGTAAGTAGGGCTACGCAAGTAGGCAACATAAGCACTTGCCTGACCGGCAGTAACCGCCACCGTTAGGTAACGAGTATATTGATTTACCTTCCTACGACCGCTTTCCTCCCGTTGCAATTTCGCTACCTGTGGAATGATGATTGCCGCAAGCTGCATAAAGATAGACGCAGAAATATAGGGCATAACGCCAAGCGCAAAGATAGACGCCCTACTAAAGGCGCCTCCGGCGAACATGTTCAAAATGCCGAGCAGCCCACCTGGGCCACCGGAATCCTGCAATGCTTTGGAGTTGGGGTCTATGCCGGGGAGTGTAATGTAACACCCGGCCCTATAAACCATTACCAATATGATAGTATAGACGATGCGGTTACGCAACTCTTCTATACTCCAAATATTTTTGAGCTTGTCGACAAATTTCTTCACAACAGAGTAGTTATGCTAATAATGAAATGCGAATAAACGATAAAACACGCACTTCTCCAAAAAACAACAAAATCAGATGATTTCCAAAGTACCGCCCGCAGCAGTGATGGCTTCCTTAGCCTTAGAACTTGCAGCATTCACTTTGAACGTAAG
>CAIVHI010000085.1 GCA_903905685.1 uncultured Bacteroidota bacterium
ACGGTCAGCACCGAAATCAAAGGGGTATTCTGGTCGAACAGCTATTTCACCATCGAGAAATTCGAAAAGGCTACAGGGCAACAGTTGGCCAACGGCTTGGAGATTACCTGCGGCGTGCGGGTGAAGTTCCATAAACGGTTTGGGCTCAATCTCGAAGTGATGGACATCGACATCTCCTTTGCACTTGGCAAGGCCGAACTGGAGCGCCAGCAGACGCTCGACAGGTTGGTGCGCGAAAACCCCACTTCGGTGCTCCTGGTAGACGGCCAATTCATCACCAAAAACAAGCGCACGCTACTGCCCAGCGTTTTGCAGCGCATAGCCCTGATAACAGCACCCGAGTCTGACGGGCAACGCGACTTTATTCAGGAACTTACCCATAACACTTTCGGATACGCGTTTAAGGTGACCGAGTTCTTGACACGGATACAAGGCGATACGGCTGCCGATATGATTCGTTGCCAACTACAACTGGTGGAGGCCAATGCCTCAAAATTCGACGTGGTGGCCATTGTGCGCGGCGGCGGCTCTCAAACCGACTTCAAGCCGTTTGATGACTATGAATTGGCACGGTATGTGGCGTGCTTCCCCATACCCATTTTTACGGGCATAGGGCACGACCGCAATACCAGCATCACCGACCTCATGGCCCGCCAATACAAGACGCCAACGAAAGTGGCTGCAACCATTGTTGACCACAATTTCAGTTTTGAAAGCGATATTGCCAACCTGAAGACACGGTTGGGGAATAAAGTGAACAGTAGGTTGGAGCGGTTGCGCAACAATCTGGACCACCTGAAGCGCACTCTCAAAGCTTACAGCCCTGCAACCATCATGAACAAGGGGTATGCCGTAGTGCTGGTGGGTGATGAGATTGTGACCGATCCGTCCAAAATATCCTCGGGTGCCGAAATCAAGACGATTTTGGGTGCAGGCGCCATATACAGTAACGTACAAAAAGTGACCAACAACGATTATGACCTTTAACGATGCCTACGCCGCACTTTCGAAACTGGTTGCGGAGATTGAAGACGACTCCATCAAGCTGGACAGCTTGGCGGTCAAGATACGGGAAGCCAACCAATTGATTGCCTTTTGCGAAACCCAACTACGGGTGGTGGAAGACGATGTGGCTGGAGCCCTCGGCGGTAGCCACACTCAAATCTTGGAGGTAGGGGAGTAGTGCTCTACCCCGACGTGATGGCGAGTGTAATGGGGTCGCCGGGTGCGTAGTTGGTACCCTCCGCGACGTTTATCACGATTTCGGCGCCCGCAACGGCTACCCTGATTTGCGGCCCCATGGGCGTTTGCATCAGTTCCAAAACATACCCGGCCACCGATGTTGACGGCGCATTTCCGCGTAGTTGTGCAAATACCGCGTCGGGCTTCCCCCTCCCGGAAATGGTGCCCCGCACCATCATATGAACAGTATCGGCCATTGCGGAGATTTCCGCCTGGTTGTGGCTAACCAGAATGGTGGTGAGGTTGCGTGTGTTATGGATATTTTTGATATACGCTTGCAGCCGCTCCCTCATTTCGGCATCCAATGCAGACAGTGGCTCGTCGAGCAGCAGCAGTTTGGGTTGGCTCACCAATGCCCGTGCCAACGCCAGGCGTTGCCGTTGCCCACCCGATAGGGCGTATGGCTTTTGGCCGGCCAACTCTTGCAACTTCAGTTCCTTCAACGTCTCACCAATTATGGATGGTCTTGCTCCTTTGGGCAAAGCATAGTGTAGATGTTCCATTGCCGTCATGTTGGGGAACAGGGCATAGTCTTGAAACACCATGCCTATTCTTCGCAGTTGAGGACGCAAATCGGTATTTGATGTGGAATCAAACCAAGTGGCGCCGCCCACGGATATGGTTCCCGACTCGGGCTTGGTGAACCCGGCAAGCATCCGCAATAAGGTGGTTTTGCCCGCTCCCGACTCGCCATAAATTGCCGTAAACGAGCCGGTCGCAACCTCCATGCCCACGTTTATGGTCATCAAGCCCTCGTTTCCCGCCACTGTTTTACGCACGTCTATCCTAATCATAGCCTTACGAATACGGTTTTTTTGCCGTTTATCCAGTAGAGTGTGAATAAAATAAGGAATGAAGCAGCAAATAAAATGCCGGCATAAACATCGGCATCGTGGTAGTTGAGCGCTTCCACAGCATCGTAAACGGCTATGGACGCTACCCTGGTTTGTGCGGGAATGCTGCCGCCAATCATCAATACCACCCCAAATTCACCAATGACGTGCGCGAACGTGAGTACGACCGCTGTGAGCATGGACGGGCGAATGTTGGGCAATAGCACCTTGAAGAATGTGGTGCCCCTACCTTTTCCCAATATATAAGACGCCTCGCTCAAGTGTGCGGGCAACGAGGCCAAGCCCGATTGTATGGGTTGCACCATGAATGGCAGTCCATAGAGTACCGAGGCAACCACCAGCCCTGAAAAAGTGAATACCAGCCTGATATCCAGAAACCGGTCTAAAAAGCCTCCTATCGCCCCACCCGGACTGAAGACTGTAAGGAAGTAGAACCCCAGAACCGACGGAGGCAACACCAAGGGCATACTCACTAAAGCCGCAACCATGGGCCTCAATTTGCTCTTCGTAAATGCGAGCCACGCTGCAAGCGGAAGAGATACCGCAAGCAACACCAACGTTGTGCATGCAGCTAGCCGAAGCGTGAGTCCGAAAGGTTCCAAGTCGATCATGCCGGAATAAAATTAGCCGATTTGGCTGAAATTCGTCAGATTGGACCTATTTAGTTGGGCGGCGCGCCGTTTTGGTGGCGCGTTTATTTGCCTCATCGCGTGCCTCAGGCGTGGGCAGGTTGTAACCGAATTTACTGAAAACGTCTTGGGCTGTTTTGGAAAATAGGAAGTTGTAGAACTGTTGTGAGGCAGTATTGTTGTTGTCCTTGCCATATTTCAATACCACCAAGCCTTGGTTGAGGGGCGCGTATGCCGAGACGTCAACCGCAACCCAACTGCCTTTGCCGGCCATCTCGGGGAGGTATAGGAGCGATTTGGCGATAAAGCCCACCTCGGCGGCACGGGTCTCTACAAAATGCGTGGTCTGCGATACGTTTTCGCCATACACCAATTTGTTGCCCAAGTAGTCGAACACTTGATAATACTTCATCGCCTCGATGGCTGCCCTGCCGTACGGGGCTGTAAGCGGGTTGGCTACTGCTATTTTGTGGATGTCGGGTATTTTGAGGACATCGAGGCCGGTGCCGAAGTCGAACCCGGGCTTGGAGGTCCACATAACCAGGATGCCGATGGCATACACCTTTGGGTGCCCCACTGTGAAGCCCTTGGCATACAATTCCTCCGGGTAGGTCATGTCGGCCGACACAAACACATCGAACGGCGCACCCTCGGCTATTTGGGCGGAAAGCTTGCCCGACGCGCCGAACGTGGTTTGCAACTTGATGCCCGTTTGTTTTTCAAATTCGGGTTTCAATAGGTCGAGCACGTATTGCAAATTGGCGGCGGCGGCCACCTTGACCGTTTTTTGAGCAAAAGCGGGACTGGACGCGATCAAAACGGCCAACAATAAAATGCATAATGAATTTTTCATTTCGATAAATCTTAATGCCAGGCGCAAATAATGCGATGTGAGCCCCTGCAAACGCAGTGAATGGGAATTGACAGCGCGAGGGGCAACCTTCGTAAGTTCCCTCCTTCGCGCGGAATCCTCAATCCACTCGGGGATGGGAGCGGACTAACCCAACAAACCTACGTCCACCACGGTATAAATGCAGGTTAAAAATAACGCAATCGGGGCTATTTTACGCGTCAACCTTTTACCATTTGCCGAATTCAACTACTTTTGGTTTCAATAAACGATTTAATACCCGTTATGGCTGAAGCGATAAGGATGCCGCTGTTGAGCGACACGATGAAAGAAGGTGTCATTGCCGAATGGCATAAGAAAGTTGGCGACACGGTAAAGGCAGACGATGTGATTGCTGAGGTGGAGACCGACAAGGCAACCATGGAGGTAATGCCCTATGTGGCCGGTACGTTGCTATACATAGGTGTGGAAAAAGGCAAGGGCGTACCCGTGAACGGCATTATGGCCGTGATAGGCAAGCCGGGCGAAGATTTTTCCGACATCATTGGTGCCGCGCCTGTGGCTGCACCAACGGCTGTTGCCGCGGCACCTGCGCCGGCTGCTGTTGCGCCGGTAGCGGCCACGCCTGCGCCCGCGTTGGCACCCGTAGCACCCGTTGTATCGGAAGTCATTGACGTACATGCAGATGGCCGCGTGAAGGCATCGCCATTGGCCAAGCGTTTGGCCGAAGATAAAGGCGTTGACATTCATGCAATCAAAGGTTCCGGCGATGGTGGCCGCATCGTTAAGCGCGATATCGATACTTATGTTCCTGCCGCTGCACCCGTTGCCGCCGCCCCGGCTTATGTGGCCGCACCGGTGGTAGCAGGCGAAGCCTATACCGATGTACCGCTCACGCAAATGCGCCGCATCATTGCCCAAAGGCTGTCGGAAAGCATGTTTTCCGCCCCCCATTTCTACCTGCGCATCACCGTCAATATGGATAACGCCATGGCGGCCCGCAAAGCCGTAAACGACTTCTCGGGTACCAAGGTTTCCTTCAACGACTTCATCATTAAGGCGTGCGCGATGGCGTTGCGCAAGCATCCCGCTGTCAATAGTTCTTGGATGGGCGACTTCATCCGCGCCAATCACCATATCAATATAGGCACCGCCGTAGCGGTAGACGAAGGTTTGATAGTGCCTGTGGTGCGCAATGCCGACCAGAAGAGCTTGGTGCAGATAGCCGGCGAAGCATCGGCATTGATAGACAAAGCCCGTACCAAGAAGATTCAACCCCACGAGTTTACGGGCAATACTTTCACCATATCCAATTTGGGTATGATGGATATCGACGAATTTACCGCCATCATCAATCCGCCCGATGCCTGCATACTGGCAGTGGGCAAGATAGCCCCCACGGCGGTTGCCGAAGGCAATGCGGTCGTCGTTCGGCAACAACTGAAGCTCACCCTCAGTTGCGACCACCGCGTGGTAGACGGTGCCAAGGGTGCCGCGTTCCTCCAAACCCTCAAGGCGCATTTGGAGAACCCCATTACCATGCTTGCATAAGTTGCAACCCACATAGTGGCCCCCCCCCATCCGTCCGGAGTATCGGTAGGATGGGGGGCTTTCTTTTATTGGAAGGTTTATACCTCAAAGGGCATAAAATATGCTCAAGTGCTGAGTTTTATACCCTTTGGGGTATTAGTGAGCTCCTATATGCCGTTTTTATACCCCATAAGGTATACGAAGCGTGAAAATTCCTACCATTATACCCTAAAAGGTATACGATGTCGTTAAGTGATTTCGTGAAGGAAAGGAGGCATGCAGCCAAACTCACCCGGCCTGACCTAGCCGCGACGGCGGACGTGGGGTTGCGGTTCATCCGATACCCAGTGCAGGGGAAAGCCACCCTCCGCCTTGACAAAGGGAACCAGGTATTGCAAATGTTTGGTCACGAATTGGGCGCGGTGCCCATGGGTGGAACGAAGTGTGGCAGGGAAGGTTGAAATATGCCAACCTCCGCTCCAACACTGTTTCCCGCTCCCCAACCTCCACTCCCCGCGCCAACGAATTTCTCAAAATCGGCAACTCTTTCCAACACGCATTCTCTTTCTTCAATCTACCTTACCGTCTTCTTCCGGTTCCGCTCATAATCATCGAATACGAACTCGCCCAATCCGTCGAGGGTGCTATAGAAGGCTTTGCCTTGGTTCACTTCGGTGAACTCGCGAACGAATTCCTGTAGGTAGGGGTCTTGGGCAATCATGAAGGTGATGACGGGTATCTTTTGCTTTCGCAACAGGCCCGCCAGGTTGAGCGTCTTGTTGAGAATTTTGGAGTCTATGCCGAAACTGTTTTTG
>CAIVHI010000086.1 GCA_903905685.1 uncultured Bacteroidota bacterium
ATCAAGGCCATCTACAGGGACAACCCTTCCAAAAAATAGCATTCACCAAGCTATCCCAAAGATACCCACTTCGACCTCCACCGCTCGATTGCCTGCGATACCTACGGCAAAATGTTTCTTGCGGAGGTCAGGTAGGCTATATCTGTTTGATGCCTTCAGCATCACCCGGTTTACGATACCGTGGTGTGGCCGGTCTGGCAAATTCAGGATTGCTCCAAAATGCGCCATGTTGTCAAGTGTAAAGTGTAATGGCCAAAGGGTCGCAAGTAGCTTTACGCCTACGTTGAGGGGTGTTCGGTTTTTACCTTGCAGATTTAATATTTCATGTTAAATTTGCAAGGTATGGTGCAGCGTAGATTAGAAACTTATATCAAGCAGGCTATCGAAAGCAGCCCATCGGTGGCACTAATGGGGCCACGCCAAGTTGGTAAAACAACGATTGCTTTGAATATCTCGGAGCAAATGCCGGCAATTTATCTTGATTTGGAAAAAAGTCTTGATATGGCAAAAATACAAAACATTAGTGCATTCCATGCTGAGAATCCGAACAAGCTCATTATTTTGGACGAGGTGCAGCGTGCTCCGCAGCTATTCAATGAACTGCGGGGGATTATCGACAAAGAACGTCGCAAGGGCAATAAAAATGGACTATTCCTATTCTTAGGTTCTGCATCAATGGAATTGCTTCAGCAGTCGGGGGAGTCGCTGGCCGGTCGAATTGCCTACCTTGAACTATACGGCATCGACATGTTGGAATTTGATGGAAGCTCGCCGGAATCCATGAACCGATTATGGATTCGTGGTGGATTTCCTGAAAGTTTATTGGCTGCTACGGATATTCAAAGTATTCGCTGGCGTAGGGACTTCATCAAGACGTATTTGGAGCGCGATATACCCCAATTGGGTCCAAGGATTCCGGCGCAGACCCTCGAGCGGTTTTGGACGATGCTTGCCCATAATCAAGGAGGTGTTTTAAATGCATCTCAATTGGCGCGAAATCTTGAAGTCAGTAGTGTGACCGTCAATCGTTATCTCGACCTAATGGCCGATCTTTTACTTATCCGTAGATTGCAGCCTTGGGCAAGCAATGTGGGAAAACGTTTGGTTCGTGCGCCTAAAATTTTTGTGCGAGATAGCGGACTTGCACATGCCTTGCTCAACATCTCCGGGTATAATGACCTTCTAAGTCATCCGGTGGTTGGCGGAAGTTGGGAGGGATTTGTCATTGAAAATCTCCTGTCGGCATTGCAAGGCAGGGCATTGCCATATTATTACCGCACCGCAGCCGGAGCAGAAATCGACCTCGTTTTGGAATTTTCAGGACAGGAAAAGTGGGCGATTGAAATCAAACGAAGTGCTGCACCGGCACTTTCCAAAGGATTTCATATTGCCTGTGCAGATATAGGTGCCAGTCGAAAATTTGCGGTTTACTCTGGCATGGATAGATTTCCATTCGGCGATGCCGTTACCGCAATTTCATTGGCGGGCCTCATGCAGGAAATTCTAACAAAAATAGGACACTGACTTCAAAGCCATTTCCATGGCGGTGCTTCCCAAGCTGAGGGTTGCGGGTTCGAATCTCGTCTTCCGCTCCAAGCCAAAAAGTCTTGAGGGTGAACACTCTCAAGACTTTTTGGCTTCAGCGCCGCCAAATGCCCGAACTTCCAATGGTTGATGTCGTGGTCATCTTGGGTTTTTTTTGCGGAAAATGGGATTGCATGTCCATTGCTTTAAGTCTCCGTTACTTTTTCGGAATATTTATTTTCAGTTGGTGCATTGCACCCAAAATTTGGCTGGCAGAACTTGCATATATAGGGAATAGCGTTACTTTTACTTGGTTTTTTTACAGACTTTTTGGCTTGTGCCATGCTATTGTGTTGTAAATAAGGCGAGTAGATTTTATTTGAAATAGGACATGGTGACATGATATGGAATTTGTTCAATCAACAAAATGTCGATTTTATATGTTGTTTGCCACGGGCCGCATTAAGTGGCACTGCCGGGCATAGGCGGCAATCGGTAGGACCCGACATCAAAAGACGAGAAGTTGTAAAAAAATGGCAAGTAAAATATTTTCGTAAATAAATGATCGTATGACTATTTTTGAATACATAAAGTCTCCGCATCCGTGGCTCGATACCGCAAATTATACGCCGTTCCAGATTGGGCTGTTTTTCGTCGGTTCCCTATTGTGGCTTACTTGCTACATAGGTACCATGCGCGACATCATCAAAAAGCAGACACTCAACATCCCCCTCATGGCCATTGCTCTCAATTTTGGATGGGAGGTCGCCACGTGTTGGTTTTTTGTACCCGATATGGGCAAGCTGCTCGTTGCGGCTTACTGGGCCTGGATGCTGGTAGATGCCTTCATCTTCGCGTCAACCTTCAAGTATGGATACAAACAATTGCTGAATCCCTACTTTATTAAGCGTATTGCTGCGTTCCTTGTTTTGGGCATCGTTATTTCCTTTAGTTCGCAACTTACTTTCATCCTCGGCTACGATCTCCCCATGGCGCCGTTGTCGGGTTACCTG
>CAIVHI010000087.1 GCA_903905685.1 uncultured Bacteroidota bacterium
ATATTTCAAAACCATGAAACTTTTATTGCTGGCGCCTGTGGCGGGATGGCTTCTGTTGATGTCGTCCTGCGGCCATAAGGGCACCCGGGCCGATGTCAAAACCGATACCATGACTGCCGACAATCCGTTCAAGTCCGAAAGCACGCTCCCTTTTGGGACTGCCGATTTCTCGAAAATCAAAAACGGCGACTTCGCGCCCGCATTTGCCGAAGGCATGAAAATCCAGCTGGATGAGGTGAACAAAATAGCCGACGACCCGGCCGCACCCACGTTCGAAAACACGCTGGTGGCGCTGGAAAAGAGCGGCGTGCTGCTGCGTCGCGTGAGTTGCGTGTTCAACCTGCTGAGTGCCGCCAACACCAATCCCGACCTGCAAAAACTGTCGGAAGAAGTGGCACCCAAGCTGACAGCCAATACCGATGCCATCTTCCTGAATACCAAGTTGTTCAAGAGGGTGGAAGCCGTTTATGCCCAGCGCGCACAGCTGAAGCTGGATGTGGAATCGGATAGGTTGCTGGAGTATTACTACAACAAATTCGTTCTCTCCGGTGCCAACCTCAACGATGCCGACAAGGATAAGTTGAAGCTATTGAACAAGGAAGAATCGGGCCTTACCGCCAAATTCACCAACCAACTGATGGCCGCCGCAAAAGCCGGTGCCTTGGTGGTTGACAACAAGGAAGCCCTTGCCGGCATGACCGATGGCGAACTGGAAGCAGCAGCCATGGTCGCCAAAAATGCCAATAAGGAAGGCAAATGGATGGTGCCCCTCCAAAACACCACACAGCAGCCCGCGCTGTTGTCGCTGACCAACCGCGACACCCGACAAAAGCTGTTTGAAGCCTCTTGGACGCGCGCCGAGAAAAGCGACTCGAACGATACCCGCCCTACAATTGCCCGTATTGCCGAACTCCGCTCGCAAAAGGCGAAGTTGCTGGGTTACCCCAACTATGCGGCCTGGGTGCTCATGGACCAAATGGCCAAAAAGCCCGAAGCCGTGGATGAATTTCTGGCCAAGTTGGTACCTGCCGCGACGGCAAAAGCAAAGCGCGAAGCTGCCGACCTTCAACAAGTGATTGACAAGGAAAAAGGCGGATTCCAATTGCAACCTTGGGATTGGCAGCAATATGCCGAAAAAGTACGCAAGGCCCGTTACGATTTGGATGAAAACGAGGTGAAACCTTACTTCGAAGTGTATGCGGTGCTCGAAAAAGGCATTTTCTTCGCTGCAAACAAACTATACGGTATCTCCTTCAAACGCCGCACCGACCTGCCGGTATACAATCCCGATATGAGGGTGTATGAGGTGTTCGACAAAGACAGCACTTCGATGGCGTTGTTTTATTGCGACTACTTCAAGCGCGAAAATAAGAACGGCGGTGCTTGGATGGACAACCTCGTGATTCAGAGCAAGATGCTGGGCACCAAGCCGGTCATCTACAACATCTGCAACTTCACCAAGCCCGCCGACGGCCAGCCCGCCCTCATCAGTTTCGGCGATGCCACCACGATGTTCCACGAATTCGGCCACGGCCTGCACGGTTTGTTTGCCGACCAAAAGTACCCATCATTGTCGGGTGCCGCCACGGCTCGCGACTTTGTGGAGTTCCCGTCGCAGTTCAACGAACATTGGGCTATGGAGCCTGCCGTTTTCAAGAACTACGCTACGCACTACAAAACCGGCAAGCCCATGCCGCAAACGCTGGTAGACAAAATCAAGAAGGCTGCATCGTTCAACCAAGGCTACTCCCTCACCGAAATTTTGGCAGCAGCCGAGCTGGACCTGCAATGGCACAAAATTGCTCCCGGCACCGCCAAGCAGGATGTGGATACCTTTGAAGCCCACGCTCTTACGGCCACCGGTCTCAACGTGCCCCAAGTGCCCACCCGCTACCGCTCCAGCTACTTCCTCCATATCTGGAGCAATGGATATGCAGCCGGCTATTATGCCTACCTCTGGACCGAAATGCTGGATGATGACGCTTTTGCATGGTTCCAAGCCCACGGCGGCATGACCCGCGAAAACGGCCAACGCTTCCGCGACATGGTACTCTCTCGCGGCAACACCATAGACCTCGCCAAAATGTTCCGCGACTTCGCCGGCCACGAACCCGACATCAAGCCGATGTTGGAGAATAGGGGGCTGGATAAGTGATAATGTTCTAAATTCAAGTAGGCGGGCCGCACCAAGAAAGTGCGGCCCGTTTTTTTTGTAGTGGTTTCCCGCCCTCATTCCAAGCGCATCCAGCATCCCCTAAATGGGCGAACGGAGTTCGTCTATTCGCGCCATCCTCAAACTTCCCTCGTTTCATAGGCGTGTCAATTGGGTAAGTTGCAATGCAAGACCCCGCCATTGTGTCCCGACAGGAGGGGCAAATTGCCCAATTGCTTCCATGTCGATTACCGAGCATGCTGCCGCCAATCCGGCCGGATTACGGTTTGCCTCAAAATGGCGAAGGGCTCCAACCTGAGTGCAGGTGGAACCCTTCGCCGTTTCTTCTTTCAATTTCCAATTACAGCTTCACGAATTTCTCAACATGTGTGCCGTTGCCGCCATGCAGCACGATGAAGTAAATGCCGGCCGCCAAACCCGAAACCTGCACCGTGGTTTGGGTGCCCGTTACTGCCTGTTGCAGTAATTCCTGGCCCATGGTGTTGGTGATGGAGACGCTTTGGTAGGCGTTCATGCCCGCTTGAATGGTGATTTGCGTTTGGGCCGGATTGGGATACACAGCCACTTTGCCCGCAATTGCCGGAGCGGTTGCAACCGATGTTGACACACAGCCTCCCATTTGGTTGCCTACTGTGTTGGTCATCACTACCGCATTGTCGTCGAAGTAGATTCCGGCACGGCTATAAACATCGGTGCCTATCGGCATGCCGCTCAGGGTCTTGATGTTAAACACCACTGCACCTGCACACTGCCCGTGGTGCGAGCTGTCCAGCAGGTTGATGTTCGGGAAGTCGAATTTCAGGATGTGCTGACCGGCCATATCGGTCGTCTTGGTGACGAACATGGTTGCCGAAGAAGTGACCATCTGCATGGTAGACACGTTTACATAGGGCGAAAGCGTATCCAATACCGAGATGTTGAATGCGGTATCGTTGCCGGTGTTTTCGAATTGGATGGAATATTGCAATGTATGCACACCGGTGTCTATGCATCCCGATGGCGATACCATCATTTCGTTGGGATCCCAAGAGGAGCGGATGGTGTCGGTGATGGCGCAATTGTTGTTCGTAGTGTCTACATCACCAACCATTGGGGCAACGGAGCAGGTGTACATCACGGTATCGCCTGCAGTGAGGAAGGTGCCGGTATGGGTGAGGTTGAACTGGATTTGGCGTGCAATGGGATTGGAGCCCGACACCGCATTGAGGTGCCACTTCGCCACATTGCCCATTACGGAGTCGGGTGCGGGACTTGCATCCAGGAATGTGTAGTTGGGGCTGAAGGTCATGGTAACTTGGGCGGTAACCGGCGTGCAATAAGCATTGCTTACCAAGATGGTGCCGGTTGCGGCGTGGCGGCCCGAGATGGTCTGCATGTGCACCGCAAGGTCGAAAGCTGTGTCGGAATTGCATTGCATGGCCACCCAAGCCGTGTCGACCGAGTAGGAAAGGTTGTTGAGGGTGTCCACCACAATGCCGGTTGAAGGGCAGGAGTAATTGATGCCTGCGGGCATGCCAATGATGCGGAATTTGTAAACGTCGTGTACATTGCCATAGGCCACATAGTCGAAGCCCGACGTGCTCGAAATGGTATCGATGGCAACGCCATTGGAATCAACCTCCGTCAGCACGGGCAAGCCCATGTAGGTGTCGGTGCTGTCCATCACGCAGTTACCATTGAAATCCATGTAGAAACGGACTGGAATGGAGTTACAAAGGAAGTAGTTATAGGTATAGCTCATGGAGTCTACCCGCACACCCGACTCCAACAATACGTTCTTTACGGTATAGCTGCCGGAGTTGGCGTAGCTGTGGGTGAAGACCGCACCCCATGTTGCGGATACAGCCGAAGAGTCTGAAGTGGCATCACCCCAAAACGTCTTGACGCTCATGCCTGCACTGTAATGGTTGGGTACAATGGTGAGGAATGGGCCATTGCAATAGTTGCTGATGTAGACAGCGAAGCTGTCGGCCAAATGGTCGGGCGATGTTTTTACTTTACGCACAATGGAATTGCTGGGGTCGGCGATGTAGAGGTTGTTGCTGCCGTCTATGGCTATGCCCCAAGGTTGCGCCATTTGGGCCAGCGTTGCCGAGTAGCCGTCGCCACCGTAGCCCGATGTGCCGTTGCCTGCAAAAGTGCTGATGACGTTGTAAGGGGTGATTTTGCGTACGATACTGTTGCTCGCTTCGGTGACGTAAATATTGCCTACGCCGTCTATGACGATGCCGTTGGGGTAGTACATTTCGGCCGCCGTTGCCAAGCCGCCGTCGCCGGTGTGGCCTGCGGTGCCGGTGCCGGCAATGGTGGAGATGATGCCTGCGGTGTTGATTTTACGCACCACATTGTTGTAGGAGTCGGCAATAAGGAGGTTGCCCGATGCATCAACGCGTAAATCGTTGGGATAGTTCACCTCGGCAGCCGTTGCCGGGCCACCGTCGCCGGTGTAGCCCATGGCACCCGTGCCGGCTATCGTGGAAATGATGCCCGATGCGCTCACCTTGCGGATGCGTTGGTTGCCGCCATCGGCTATATAGATGTTGCCCGATGCGTCGGTGGCAATGCCGCAAGGCCCGGCCATAGCGGCGGCAGTTGCCGCACCACCATCACCGAGGCCCGTAGTGCCGCCACCCGCAAATGTGCTCATGATGCCGGCTACACTTATTTTCCGTACTACCGCGTTATAGATGTCGGATACATACACATTGCCCGCCGCATCAACGGCAATGCCGTTGGGGCCGTGCAATGCGGCCGCACTTGCCGCGCCGCCGTCTCCACTATAGCCCGCCGCACCGGTACCTGCAAATGTGGTAATCAACCCTGTTGGGGTCACTTTGCGCACCACATTATTTTGGTAGTCGGCTATATACAGGTTGCCCAGCATGTCTGTGGCCACCATTCTGGGGCTGTTTAGTTCCGATGTAGTGGCCATTCCGCCATCGCCGGTGTAACCGGCATTGAGCGGCGTACCCGCGTACGTAGTAATGATTTGGGCTCCTGCACAATGCACACCGAGTGCCAGTAGGGCGGTAAGGAGTTTTTTCATAAAGTCTTTTTTTTATGTGCCAGCCGTTATATTTTTTTGGGCGCAAACTATAAGACGGTAGGTTGCCGCCTATAAGTTTGGTAAAGGCAAATAAATAGTAGGAATTTGAGGGACTAGGCCGTTTTGCAGCCGGGTGGTGTAAACAGGCCATAATGTTTTGAGGGTCAATAGCGCAAGCTATTGACCCTCAAAACATAAAGATGAATTGCCGTCAATCGGCGGACGCGGTATCCGGTTTCATGAAGAAGGGCTTCATCACCACCCAAAGCATGAAGGGAAAGAAGTGCATGGGTATGACGTACCCGGGAAAAAGTTCGGGGTTAGACACCGTAACGGGTAGGTTGGTGGCAAACGGCCCGACACATGACGCGAAGGTGAGCAGGAGGAATAGGATGTTGAATACCGCATCGGTATTGGCCTTCAAAAATTTGGAACCCAGAAAATAGCCCGCCGCAGCCAAAAGGGTGCCGAACTCGGACGCCCCCACCAAGCCAGACGGTTTTACGATTTTCGAGAAATCGACACCCATCGAACTACTGTAAACCGACGCATAAACGATGCTGGCGACACCTGCCGATAAACCTGAAACCAACGCGAGGAAAAAACACTTTTTCAGCATGATGTTATTTTTTGGCGACCGGCACCGATATATCGATACGCAGGTCTTTTGAAACGTGGGCCGACATCCCTTTGTCGTCGCCAACGCCGTAATCCAATCGGTTTACGGAGAAGCTGCCTGCAAAGGTGTTGTTGGCAAAGGTGAACGGAATGGTAATTTCTTTTTGAACACCGTGCATGGTGAGGGTGCCCTTGGTTTCGAAGCCCGAGGGCGTTTTCATCATCTTGGTGGACACGAACGTGATGTTTGGGTATTTATCGGCATCGAAAAACTTCTCGCCCTTCGCTTTATTGTTGCGCATGCCATTTCCTGTATTGATGGAGTTGACATCCACGCTCACATTGAACTTGGACGCATCCAAGTTGTTGGGGTCGAAGGAGATGTCGCCATGCATGGTCTTGAACACCCCTGATGGGTCTTTACTGGTGAACGCGATATTGTAGCCGTCCACAATCCTCCAATCCATAGAGTTGACCGCTGCGAATGCCGATAAAGTCATGACTGCCGCGAAAGCAATGGGAACCAATAATTTCTTCATGATGGTCAGATTTGATGTTTTTCCAAAATTAAGCCTGTTCGGGCTGTTTTCGTGGGTTTTGCAATAATAAATAATATTGATAATGGGTTAGGGCGCTTCAGGTGCGGGGCGGCGTTTCGAGTTTGGAGAGCGGTCGATGGAAACACCTATAGATACACACTTCATCGGAACAAGCTCCGCCTGACGCCATCAACTCTTCGCTCCTCGGTTGTGGGTCTCCTCGTTCCACTCAACAATGCGGGTTGACATATTGGTTTGCAACTGTCCGGTTACGCCATAGGTTGTAGGGGGCATGCTCCATGACACATTCATCAACCAAGTGGACGTTCCGCTGTGGTTGATGAATGGTCTGAATACCCAAATAGGCAGGCACCGTGATAGGGGGGCTGTAGGGGCTGGATTTTCGAATAGGGGCGATAAGGATTTATACAGACCCCTGATGCCTCCTCTTTTTATGTAAAGCATTATACATGGGTTGCATATGGTGCCAATACGCATCGTGAAAAACACAAAGAACTTATGCTTGTTCTCCTATTTTTTACAAAAGTATTTTCTTCACGACTGAAAAAAAATAGTGGAATTCTGCTATTTTTAAAGCCGATTAATGGAATTAACCGTTGCCCATTGAGTAATGTTAACTGAATCTGTTATACTTAAAGGCCATTCGGCAGTAAATGCCTACAGCTCTGGAACGTCGGGCAAAGCCATCGTTTTCGTCCATGGCAATTCCTCCAATGCCCTCATGTGGCGCACCCAACTCCGGGATGCTGCTCTCGCCGCCCAATACAGACTGCTGGCATTCGACCTTCCCGGTCACGGGCTGTCTGAGCGCACCTCCGACTACGGTATGCAGGCTCTTGCGCATACATTCCGGCTTTGGTGGCTGAAATGGGTATTGCCGAGTATATATTGGTAGCCATTTCATACGGCACGTGCTTGGCGGGCGAGGCTGCACCCAACCTGCCGGGCTGCCGTGGGGTTATGGCAGTTAGCCCGAACCTGACCAGCAACAAGGTGCACCCAGGCGTGTGGCTTAACCCGTTTCCCGAGGCTATGGCCATGGGCGCACCCATGGTGGACGACGATACCCTCAGCCGGTTTGCACGCCGCATGGTGTATACCAATGAAGCCATAGCCTCGGAATATATAGACAGCTACAAGCACACCGACCCCGATTTTCGCGTGGCCGTAGGCAAAACAATTATGTCGGCAGGGTGGACCGATGAACTCGAAAATCTGCGGGCACTCCATGTGCCGGTAGCGGTGGTCTTCGGCAAGCACGAGCAGATGATTCATACCAACTATATGGACGGTTTTCCTCCGCTCTGGAGGCAAAAGTCGATACACGTGGAGGACGCGGCGCATTTGGTGAATGCCGAGCAGCCAGACGCCTTCAATGCCGTGTTGGCGGAATTTGCAGCCGACGTGTTCAAATGATGCCGTGCCTAACCGCATAGGCTATAAGTTGGGCAATGTTTTTGGTATTGGTTTTGCGCATGATGTTCCTGCGGTGATTCGTTACCGTACTCTCCGTGATGTGCAGTTTGTCGGCAGCCTGCTTGATGCTCAAGCCCTCGGCAATCCAACATAAAATTTCTTTTTCGCGCTTCGAGAGCTCGCGGTCTTCCGAGTTGGGGAAGTAGTAGTTGGTGAGCAGATTCCGGTTTCCGGCACCACCATTGCCCGGCATGTGCACGTCTATGCTGTGGATGATGGTCGTATTGTTTTTATAAGCCGTAATGTCCTGAAAGGTGCCGTAGGAAAATAGCGGCATGCCGGTATCGGGCGATGTAATGTAACTTCCCCTTTGCAACGTCGATACATAGTGTCCTTCCTTGCTTTTCAGCCTGAAATTGTGACTGAAGGTGAGCATGGCGTGCTCGCCGTGCGTCGTGGTCTTAAGTACCCCCAATGAATCTTTGAAGATATTGTCGTTGTAGATTTTGAAATCGTCCTTGTTCACGATTTCTATGATGAAATCGAGCCCTCCACTCATAAAGTCACCCGGTAGATGGCCGGTGGTTTTGGGGATGTTCCCTTTGAGCAGGATGTATTACTTGATGGAGTAGTCTATGACGAAATAGGCCACATCCGGGAATAGCAGTGATCCCGTCATGCGTTCAATCAGTTCCAGAAAATTGAGGATTTCCTCCTTACTGTTTTCCTTTTTCCTGAAATGGGTGTCTTGCAGAAAGTTTACGTAGGTCTGATTTTTGTGATGCATCAAAAAAACGTTTTTCGCGAACCCGGCCACCGATTCATCGCTTCATGCAACCCCCTACAGCCGACTCCAACCAAAAATACGGCTTTTTGGGCTCAATCCGTTGGTTTTGATGGGCCTTGGGCGTATATGCAGTTTACACCCAATGAAGTAGATGCTCGCCGCAGCCTTCGCGACGGTTTGGCGGCGAGTAATTTCGTCAGCCTCTATATTGCCAATAATGGGGAGTACCGCAATAGGATGGTCAAGTCTAATGAAGGTACGTCCTTGGTAGGCTCCAATAGCGCCACCCGGGATTTCACCTTCTTTCCAAACCCTGCAACCGACCGGCTTACCCACGCGCCGGTACTCAAGCAAACCTGGTGTCGATTGCCAACACCCTTGGCCGGAATGTTTTTAGCAGGCAGCTTGACCGTTGTACCATTATGCTCGATTTATCTCGGCTTAAAGCCAGGGCAAATATGGTGAGCATCAATGGTGGCGAAGGCCGCATAACCGTAAAGGAGCAGGGGGCGACTGGGTGCCCGAAAAAAAAAGGGCAATCCGGATGGGGGTTTTTACTTTTGCCGAAACGAAAAAACGATGACGCCTGAACAATTCAAGTTGGAGTGGGAAACTGCCGGAGACATGCTTTGCCGGTTTTATGCAGATGAGCTCCAGGGATTAGGCTTGAAGAGCCAGACCGTCGACTTCTTGAAGGTGGCGGGCCTTCCCGGATTTGCCGAGCCTTTTCTGAGCTTCGTGCAGAACGATGACGACCAATTGAACAGGATGCGTAGGCTTCGGGATGTTTATGAATTCTTAGGGGAAGAGTTTGAAAAATATGTCTTGATTGGGTGGGACGGCGTAGGAGACCCCATAGTTGTGAACATTGAAGAAAACGACGCCATTGAATCTTTGGACCACGAAAGCGGTTTTTCTTCCTACTATTTCAACTCCTCCATCAGCACTATGGCGGAATGCCTACTGGTGCAACGTAATTTTGTTGACTTGGTAGACCGTGAAAACGGCCCCGAGTCATATTCCAATTCCAATTTTACCGATGCCCAATTCGAAACGTTGAAAACCGGCATCTTGGCGGTAGACCCCGATGCCTTGCAGGATGATGGTTTTTGGAAAGTGAGTTTGGAAGTGGAACTCACTTTGCGCGATGGCGACGACGAATAACATTGAAGTAGTTGGCCGTCAATAATGTCCTCTGGGTTGGCAAGGATCTGTCAGTCAGTTAATATCAAAATATTGTTAAGTGACAGACTATGTGGAGAAATGTCGGCCGGCAACCGAATTTTTTTCCTGTTTTCTGCCAACTGCAGCATGTTGAGTAGCCGGCATACCGTTTGTATCTGTTTTGTCAAACCAAAGGAGGAAATTATGAACACCCTTATGAAAAGGACAAACGGCACGGTGCCTGCAACCACTTTCAGCGGTATGGTCGACAGGCTCTTCCAAAACAATGTAAACCGCTTTTTTGATGACGACTTTTGGGGCTTCGATGGGGTGGCCCGGATGGTCAACGTTCCGGTCAACATCCGCGAGACCGAAAAAAGTTATGAGCTGCAGTTGGTTGCCCCAGGGCTCAAGAAAGAAGATTTCAAGGTAAATGTGGGTGCCGACCTGCTTACCGTGAGCTTTGAGCAAGCCGAAGAAAACAATCAGACCGGCCAATCGGAAGCTTGGTTGCGCAAGGAGTATCACAAACGTTCGTTTACCCGCAGTTTTACGCTGGATGACGCCATAGATGCCAACAAGATCGAGGCCAACTACACCGATGGTATACTGCATCTCACTATGCCCAAAAAGGAGAGCGCACAGTCGGTGAGTCGAACCATTGAAATCAAGTAGGAAGATTTTAGGGAAGGGATTCGGCAGGCGGTACCGAGCAGGTGCCGCCTGCCTTGAAGATGCCCCGGGGGCGGCTAGTTCACCTGGAACAGCCGCCGATGCGGGCAAGTTCCGGAAAAACAGCAAATCCCGGCCAACGGCTATGTGCCTACAATTACGCAGTAGCCAACGGTTGGTTTAGCAAGGTAGCAACAACATCAAAATCCTAGTAAGCTATGAACAGCAGATACGAAGTGGTCGTAAAAATACGCACCCCTACGGGCTATGCCGATACGGGCATTTTTTCGCTTGGAACAGATTTGGATTTTGCAAGGTCGACATTCAACAGTTTTAAGGGAAATACCGATGATAGTCACGATGCTGCTATTCGTCTATGCCTTATGGAAAAAATCGGGCAGACGTCGCAAAAGCAGTTGAGGAGCATGGGGTGCAGACTCAGCGAATATGTGGAAAATTCGAAAACCATTGCCAGAGAGGTCTTCAAACTCCTCAACTTGAAATGAAAACCAGCACTGAAACTTATTGAACCTTCATGGAGCCAACCCCGCAACCGAATATCCTGGACGATCGCAGAATCAAACTGCTGAATTTCCTGCTCAGAAAGCACGAGATACCAGAGCATGGCGACTTCAACCTGCACGACTTGATTGCGAAGATTCCGATAGAGGAATATGATGGGCTTTTTCGCGACAGCCAAGAATTCGACGGCATATGGAAGCAGGTAGACATGTCTCAATCGCTTGCCAGTTTCCTGATAGAAAACGATTTGGCAACCAAGCATGGCGACAACTTGGAATTGACGGAAACAAGGGGGCGCGACTTGCAGAAGCAGGGCAGCTACGGCAAGCTGTTGGAAGATGAGCGTCTCATCACCAATGAGGCCCGGCGGGTGAGCGGACTTGAACTGGAAGCCGCCAAAATGTTTCGGCGGCAATACCATATCAACCTATTCATTGCCGTAGGCACCGGCATGGCGGCATTATATTACCTGCTCGAAATCCTTAACGGCTTCTTCGGGTTCTATCGCTTTGCACATTAGGGGATAGCTTTAGGCTATGCAATCCCGTAGGGGCATTATAACATCAATGTCTTAGCGTTATCGAAATGTTTGTTCTCGCCATATTGAACATAGCCTAACTGGTTGGTCAGTAATTGGGTACGGCCAATTCGAAAATCGGGCGTATTGCTGTGTGTATGGCCATACAGCCACGCGTCTACACCCGAGTCTTCAATAAAGTCGTGCATTTCAACAGCGAAAGCTTCGCTCATCACGTCGCCCCTATACTTGGCGGGGTAGTTCATAAAGGTGGGCACGTGGTGAGTGAGCACTACTTTGTGGCGGGCTGTGCTTTGCTCTACTGCACCTGTTATAAACAGTCGGCTTTGCTCGTGCATTTGGTTGTAGTCTGCTGCGGTCAGCCGGTTACCGCCCATCTTTATGGCCCTGAAGTCGGTTAGTGCACGCGTCAGCTCCATCCGGTTCGCCTCGCCGATGTGGCTCCACAAAGTGCTGCATATCACATCGGTATCACCCAGGGTAATAACGGTGTCGTTTACCAAAAACACATTTTCCCTAACGGCCTCTTGCACCAAGCCCATTTTGGACTCGATGTCGTTGTTGTAGAACTCATGGTTGCCGGGAATCCAGTAGGTGGTCTCGAAATGGGCTGATAGATAATCTAGAAAGTCTTGGTGGTTGCCTATCTCGGCAAGGAGCATGATATCTCCCCCAAGCAGCAGCACGTCTCCCTTTACCGCCAGTGGATACTTGGCCAGCCACTTGCGGTTGAGGTGGAACTCCAAATGCAGGTCGGAGCAATATTGGATGGTGGTGGGCATGAGGAGCGCAAATATCGAGGGTTTTATTGTTGCCTAAAAACATTCCGGTGGGTTTTCGGAGAACGGGAGAACGTCAGCAAATGGCCGATCGGTTGCTTATGCCAATGGCGAACCGCGTTTATATAATGTGGTGCCGCTTTCCGAAGGCGGGTTTGTTTACCAAGTCGATATCGACGACGACTTTGAATACTCCAAGTGTGGGACGGTAGCCGCTGACGATTTGCCTGCCGACTGTCTGCCGCACAAGGATTCGTTTTATCGGTTCCAAGCAAAATCTTAGCGATACCTTGGCGCTACAATTCCACCACCTTGGCCTTATAAAACCAAGTCAGCTTGGCATTTTTCATAAACTCGGCCTCCGTGGTTTTGCGGCGGGGTTTCTTGCCGGTTAGTTCGGCATAGAATACGTAGGGGGTGATGTGGAATCGGTAAAAGCGGTGCCCGCGACGCGCATGGATGTACCGCAACCGGTGAACATCGTAGATGCTCAACGTCTTGACTTTTTGGTCGGTGACTTCGGTGAACGGCAGCAATTCCACTCCTGGAATCTCGCTCATCTTGCCATAAGTATTCCCAACCAATTGGCAAGGCACTACTCCTAAAGTGAACATCGGTGCATATTCCTTAGAGTCGGCCGACACAAACAGTTTTACGGAATCGGTGACCACCGTGGTGTCGGTAGGGGCGGAGAAATTTGGGGACGTGGGGTAATCGCGGTGCTCGAAAAACTCCTTAACGGTCACTTTGTCGTAGAACTTGTGTTCGCGCCGGTAGCTCTTGTAACCCCTTATCCGGTGCCGGTGTCCCGATGCATCTCGGGCATTATAGAGCCTGTAGCGGCAAGCCGTGCTTGCCACTATCAAAAGGCAGACCATTAAAACGCTCCAATGCTTCATGGTCGGTGGGTATGACGATGTACCGAAGATAGGATAATGTTTTCAGTAAACAAATTCAAAAACTCAACCCGTAAAACGAATCCCCAAACCAATGGGAAAGGCCACGGTTGGAACGGCATCGGGGTAGGATAGGCCGGTTGCGGCATCCTTGGCCAGTAGTAGTGGCCCATCCAGGTCGGCAAAGTCGGCGAGGGGCAACAGGTGGGCTTGCGCTGCCGTGCCCACCGCACATTCGTTCATGGAGCCCAGCATGACTTTAAGTCCCTTGGCTTTCGCATCCCCAATCATCCGTAGTGCCGGCGTAATGCCGCCACACTTGGTGAGCTTGATGTTGATGCCGTGGAAGCCGGCCACACAGCCCGCCACATCATGCTCCGTCTTGCAACTTTCATCGGCTATCAAGACTATGCCTGCCTTGCTTTTCAGTTCGGCCATCGCCTCCACTTCCGCTACAGGCAAGGGCTGCTCCAGCACGGTTACGCCCAATTGCTGCAACTCAGGCAATAGCCGAAGGGTGTCGTTGAAGTTGAGTGCCTCGTTGGCATCCACCCTAAATTCGGCAGTGGTATTTTGGCGCAGGTGCTCCAAAACCGTGATATCGTTTGCGCTGCCAATTTTAATTTTGTAGGCCGCCATGGGGTGGGCGGCCATCTTGGCCTGCATCACTTCAATGGTGTCCATCCCAATGGTATAGTCGGTGGCGGGACAAGGGCCATCGGGAATGTTCAGGAACCTGCGTAGCGGCATGCGGCGCATTTGTGCCAACACATCATAAGCCGCCATGTCGAGCGCGGCGGTTACGAAATGTTTGCCTGGAATGAGGTGGTGCAGGAAATGCCAAAATCTACCCGGCTCGGTGAGCGCGAAGCGCTCTATACCCGCCCTATTGCGCTCCAGCACTTCCACCATACCCTCCACCGTTTCGCCGTAGTAGCTGATTGCGGGGGCCTCGCCCAAGCCTGTAAAATTGCCCACGGTGAGGGCCACAATCAGCGAAGGCTGAACCGTCTTCGTGCCCTTCGAGATGGTGAAAGGGTATTCAAACGGAAGTTCGAGTTTGGTGTAGTTGAGTTTCAAGTTCCGAATCTTGGGGCAATCATCATCAATAGCCGAATAACTCGGTGAGGCTCAATTTCGTAACCGTTCCCAACTTGTTCAGGTCATCCATGGAAATCTTCTTTTCAGATGCCACTACGCAGTAATTGTAGGGCTTGCCCGCAAAGTTATCTTCATGGAATTTCTTGAGGTCTTCAAACGTCACTTTGTCGGCGGCATCGTATACCTTTTTACGGATGTCCTCATTAAGGCCTTTTCTCTCGGCGGCCAGGTAGTTGTAAATCACGGCGTCGTTCATGATGCGCTCGGCCTCAATGTCTTTTTTCAAGCTGGAGCGTGCCGCTTTCAAGCCATTGTCCACCCTTGGCAAACTGCCCAACAACTCGTTCATGGCCTGAACGGCTTCCTTGAATTTGTCGGCTTGGCAACCAATATAGGCAGACACCATGTAGGGGTCTTCCTTCTTGTCCGGGGTGATGAAATAGGCATTGGTTGAATAGGCCAAAGCCTTGCTTTCGCGGATGGTTTGGAACACCAATGCGCCCATGCCGCCACCGAAATAGTTGTTGAACACATCGATAACCGGCTGCTTGGCGGGGTCGTAGCCCTGCACATTGCGCACCCAGCGAATTTCGCTCTGCACCATGTCGTAGTCGGAGAAGAACACGCGGTTTTGGGTTTGCACCGTAGGTTCAAATACCTTGGGCGCGGGCGATGCTTTGAACATGTCGCCAAGTGGGTGCAACGTCTTCAATGCGGTCTTCAAGTTGCCCAAAGTAAGCGGGCCATAGTAAATGATGCGGTGGCTGTATTGGGGCAGGCTATGCAGCAGGTTCACCAATTCATCGCCGGTTAGCGCCTTCAACTCGTCATCACTCAATACGTAGTTGAAAGGATTTACCCCGCCATATCTGGAATACATGACCAGCGATTGCATGACCATGCCCTTATTGGTTTTTGCATCGTTGCGGCTCTTCATGATGCGCCCCTTCATGGCATTCAGTGCAGCTTCGTCGGGCTTGCAGTTGGCCAGCAGGTTTTCCAATATTTTTACGGCCTTGTCGAAGTTTTCCGACAGCCCTTCCACGTTGATGGTGGTGTACTCATTGTCGGCACGCACACTGAAGCTGCACGCCAGTTTGTAGAACTCTTTCGAAATCTGCTCGGCGGTCTTATCGCCGGTGCCGAGGAATTGCAGGTACTGGGCGGCTACGGCCAAGCGGCGGTCGTTCCAATTACCCATTTTGAAGCGGTAAGCCATCTTGAACAAGCCGTTCTCTTCGTTGTGGACATAGAAAATCTCAGCCGGTCCGAATTCGCTGCGTTGGAAGTCTTTTGAATAGTCCAGCCACACCGGTTTCAGCGGGTCGGTAGGTTCGTTGATGACTTCCTTCACGAAGTTGGATTGCGCATCGCGGTTGGTCTCAACGGGCGTGATAGGTGGTTTTTCCACTTTCACTACATTCTTGTCTTCTCCTTTACGCTTGTAAACCACTACATAGTTGTTCTCGAAATATTTTTTGGCAAAGGCCACGATATCCTTTTTCGAAACGCGCGACAGGCGTTCGATGATGTCCACATCTTCTTTCCAGTCTTCTTCGGAGGTAAAGGCATTCATGAGTGCCGATGCCCGCGAGCTGTAACGCTCGGTTTGCTGCATCAGGGTTTTCTTTTGGTTGTTGATGATGGAGGTCACCAGGTCGTCGTCGAAGTTGCCGCTTTTCAGGTTTTCGATTTCGCCCAGCACCAAGTCCTTCACTTCTTCCAGATTTTGACCTGTGGTGGGTGTGCCTTGCAGGTAGAGATAGCCGTAGTCGATGAGCACATCTGCACTGGCAGATGCTTTGAGGAGTTTTTGCTTCTTCACCAAGTTGAGGTCAATCAGGCCTGCTTTGCCATTGGTGAGCATCTCCCCAACCAAGTCGGCAAGCAGTGCATCTTTGTCATGAACGCCCGGTAGACGGTAGCCAATGGTTACAAACTCGGCATCGGGACCGAAAACTTCTTTCACTATTGGCTCGGTAATCGGCTTTTCGGGTTCGAAGGTGTAGGGAGGGATTTTACCCTTCTTCAAGCCCGAGAAATATTTGTCGATAGTCTTAATCAGCACGTCGGGGTCGAAGTCGCCCGATACGATGATGCCCATGTTGTTGGGCACATAGTAGGTGTTGAAATATTTACGGATTTCGAGCAGCGACGGATTCTTAAGGTGCTCGATGGTGCCAATGGTGGTTTGCTTGCCGTAGTTGTGGTTCAGGAACAGGTTGGCCAGCATCATTTCCGACACCTTGCGGTTGTCGTTGTCCAACGTGCGGTTCTTCTCTTCATAAACGGCCTCCAGTTCGGTATGGAAAATGCGGAATACCGGGTCTTTAAAGCGTTCGGCCTGCACCTTGAAGAACTTGTCGGCGGCATTGGCGGGAATGTCTTCGGTATATACCGTTTGTTCGAACGATGTGAAAGCGTTGGTTCCCTTTGCGCCCAACGACGTCATCATTTTGTCGTACTCGTTGGCAATTGCGAACTTGGCCGCAACGCCCGATACCGAGTCTATCTTCTTATAAATCGTTTTGCGCTTGTCCTCGTCCTTCGTATGGTTGTACTCCTCATATAGGCCATCTATTTTTTCGAGGAAAATCTTTTCTTTCGGCCAGTCGAGCGAGCCGTAGTGCTCGGTGCCCTTAAACATCATGTGCTCCAGGTAGTGGGCTAGGCCGGTATGGTCGGCCGGGTCGGTTTTTGAGCCCGCCTTGGTGGCTATGAATACGTGCATGCGGGGCTCTTTCTTGGTAGGCGAAAGGATTACCTTCATGCCGTTGCCCAAAGTATAGAACCGAGTCTTCATAGGGTCGCCCGATACATAATCGTACTTATACCCGGCTCCTTTGTCGGAGCGCCATTCGTGGACCGCTTGAGCTTGGGCCGAAACTCCCATAAACAGCACCGCAACGGCGGCAGCAAAGTGTTTATATGTCATAATCCGTAAGTTTAATTGTAGTGAAATGCCCCTTGGCGGGGGCGGTGGTAAAATTAAGGAAAAACGCGTGGAAGTGGTGGCCGGCAAATACAGGCGTATATACCTCCCGAATGGTTGTTGGGCGCGGCGCGAAACACAAATCGGCCCACATCAACTTATATTACCCCTGCGTTTTAAGGAAGCAGCCATCCGGCCTGCCGGCAATCACCGGTTTTGGGGCATTTACGCCGACAAACC
The DNA here is from genome assembly GCA_903905685.1 of uncultured Bacteroidota bacterium. Lineage (GTDB taxonomy): Bacteria > Bacteroidota > Bacteroidia > Chitinophagales > Chitinophagaceae > CAIYTT01. The sequence continues at coordinate 17,445 of CAIVHI010000087.1, forward strand.
ATGACTGCCGTCATATTTCGGGTTCCCAACCCGGTGTTTCTTGCAGGCTCAAAATAGGCTCCGTCAACCCATGCACAAACCCCTTCAAGATTTGCCGGCAAAGACGCCTGCCGAGTCGGAGACGACGATGGTGGAGGTGGTGTATCCCAACGATGCCAACCCCATGGGGCGGCTACATGGCGGCAAGCTGGTGATGTGGATGGATACCGCAGCCGCCATTTGCGCCCAAAGCCATGCCGAACAACTCGCGGCAACGGTTTCTATCGACAAAATGGTGTTCAAAAAGCCCGCAGGTGTTGGCGACATCGTTACCATCAAGGCCAAAATGACGCGGGCATTCGAGACCTCCATGGAGATATTCGTATACAGCATGGCTCGACCCATTACCGGCAAGACTACTTGGCTCATCAACGAAGCCTATTTTACGTTTGTGGCGCTGCACGAAGACGGCACACCTGCACCTGTGCCACCACTGCAACCCACCACCGAGGCCGAAGGGGCCGCCTACGAACAAGCGCTACTGAGGCGCAACAACAGAAAACAAATCCTTAAACAATCATGAATATTGCACATTCAAGACCCAAGATTCTAGCACCGGTTGGGTCGTTCGAGAGTTTGGCGGCTGCTATTCAGGCGGGTGCCGATGCGGTTTATTTTGGTGTGGAACAACTCAACATGCGGTCAAAAGCCTCAGACCCCCTCACCCAAGAAGATATTCCCGAAATCGCCAATCGTTGCCGGGAGGCCTGTCTCTCGGCCTACCTCACCCTAAACTCCACCGTTTACGACCACGACAAGCGCCTGTATCGCGATATCATTACCACCGCCAAGACCAACGGCATCAATGCCATAATTGCATCGGACATGGCAGTTATCGCGGAATGCCGGCGGCAGGGCATGACGGTGCACCTTAGTACTCAGAGCAATGTGACCAACCTGGATGCCGTAAAATTCTTTGCCGCATTTGCCGACCTCATCGTATTGTCGCGAGAACTGACGCTGACCCAGATTGCGGAAATCGTGCGCGGCATCAGCGAAGCCGATGTGCGGGGGCCGGGCGGCCAACAGGTAGTGGTGGAGGTGTTCGCACATGGGGCATTGTGTATGGCGGTATCGGGCATGTGCTACCTCAGCCTGCACTCCAATAATTCGTCGGCCAATAGGGGGGCGTGCATCCAAAACTGCCGCCACCGCTTCAAGGTGCATGACGAAGACAATGGCCAAGAACTGGTTATAGACAATGAATACATTATGTCGGCCAAAGACTTGTGCACTATAGACATTATGGACCAACTGGTGGCCACTGGCATAGGGGTGCTCAAGATTGAAGGTCGCGGGCGCTCAGCCGATTACGTTTACAGCACGGTACAGTGCTATAGGGAAGCAGTAGCTGCTGTAGGCGAAGGCACTTATACCCCCGATAAAATAGCCGCTTGGAAAGAAAAATTGTCATCGGTATACAACCGCGGATTTTGGGAGGGCTATTACTTGGGAAGGAAATTTGGCGAATGGGCCGAAGTGGGAGGCTCCAAATCTACCCGCAAAAAAACCTATGTAGCCAAGGGAATCCGCTATTATCCGAATATCAAGGTTGCCGAATTCCGATTGGAGAGCGGCTCGCTGAAAGTTGGAGACGACATTTTGCTCATTGGCCCACTCACGGGCGTGGTTTACCATAAAGTGGAAGAATTGCGCGTAGACAACATGCCGGCGGATCGTGTGGAGAAAGGAAAGGCATTCGCCATGCCTTTCAAAAAACGCATCCGTCCATCCGACAAACTGTACAAACTGACGACGACCGAGTATGCCCAAGATCCAGTTTTACCGCAATAAATGCATCGGCTGCAACATTTGCTACGAAACACTACCCCACAGGTGGCGGCTTTCGCGGGTGGACGGTAAAAGTACTTTGGTGGGCGGTGTGGATAAAAAGGGCATTTATAGCGCCCAATTGTTTCCCGACGAGCTTGATGCCAATGAATTTATTGCACAAGCCTGTCCGGTGAAGATTATCAAGATTGTGGTATGAAAGACAACGAGATAGTTGCATTTGTAAATAGCTGCATGGTTGCGACCGTATGTTGCATCGACGATGGCATGCCGTGGTGTTTCAATTGCTTTTATGTTTGCAGTCAAAATGGGGAAACCATCTGTTTCAAATCCGGTCAGGAATCGAGACATGCAGGCTTGCTGAGTCCTGGAGCGCAAGTATCCGGAACTATTTTGCCTTCAACCCTTAATTTTGCAGGTTTGCAAGGAATCCAGTTCGATGGAACAGTTGTTGGGGTTGAGCAAAATATTGCTGCAAAACGGTATTGCGACCGGTTTCCGGAAAGCGCAGCAGTTCACGGCGTATATTTTACCGTCGATATCAACCATTGGAAATTAACTGACAACACCAAGGGTTTCGGTTACAAGGTAACCTGGGACCCCAAAACGGGCTTTCCAAGCAGCCTCAATAAAACGTCAAGATGATCATATTCAAGCAATTCAGTTTCGATTCCGCTCACTTTCTTCCACACGTCCCTCCGGAACACAAGTGCCGTGAAATACATGGACATACCTATACGCTTACCGTGTATGTGGAAGGTCCGCTGCACCCGGTACTGGGCTGGGTGACGGACTTTACCGATTTGAAAAATGCGGTGTCGCCGATAGTGAAGATGGTGGACCATAAAATGCTGAACAATATCGCCGGACTCGAGAACCCGACCTGCGAATTGTTTGCCGTATGGTTTTGGGATAAAATCAAACCCAATCTCCCGGAGCTCAAAAAAATAAGGCTCAATGAGACGCTTACGTCGGGGGTGGAATATGATGGTCCCGGGGCTTAGATGGTCTGGGGCATCCCGAATTCCGGCGGGTCGCGACGGAAGATGGCTCCCGCAACCAAACCCAAAAGCGTGCCCCCGGCTCCGTTCATCAACACGGGCGCGCCGAGCTGAATCAACGGACTCTCGCCGAGTTTCTTGACCATGGCCAATTGTCGGTCTATTTCGTCTTGACCGAAACCCGATGCCGTGAGTCGTGTTTCTACTTCGCGCATCGCGTCGGCCATTAGTTTTTGGTAGGCCGCCACGACCACGTAGTGGTTCAAAATGTATTCTGCCAAGCCCACGAATATGCCGGCGTAAATGCCCGCTTGCGCGCAGCAGCTCACGATGGTGCCAAAGCCGATAAAGCCACCCGGCCTACGTGCGCGAAGGTTGTTGACGAAAAACAGGAAGATGGCCGACACTAGGACGATATTGACCCAGCCGAATTTTGAAATGCCTGCAACCGTCAATGCCGCATACAGCGCGGTGCACGAGGTGCCGGTAATGCCCGCAAGCTTCAATGACTCTTTGAACGTAGATGATGAAGTAGGCATATTTCCCCGTGATTTACTTGCAAATTAGGCAATATTCACCTTTGTGCAAAATGCATGGGGTATGCTTCGCGACCTGGGTTGCGCATTACAGCCTGAAGAGGAACGCTGCCACTATCCGGCTCTCCGATTTCACCAAGTCGGGCACCCAGCCGGTGGGCACGGTGTTGTAGGTGTAGCCGGTAGGGCCCGTCACGCCACCAGGGCCGGCAAAGTAGGGTACATTCGCTTCGCGATGCACCCATTCCACCTTAAATTCCAAACTTTGGTTGGGCATCCAGCGGAAGCCGGTAGAACAATCCCAACCGGTGAACTTGTCGCCGGGATTCTCGGTAAAGGGCGTTGAGCCCGAAACCCCGCCATTCTGGCTGGGATTGGCAGGATTGGGCAGCGGACTCGCCTCGCCCGTTGGCGCCAATACCAAGTAGCGGCCGGGATTGGTCATCCACCCACCACCTATATACCAACCCAATTTGTTTTTGGCAAACCAGATATGGTTGTAGGCCATGCAACTCATGAAGTACTGCGCCGGATTGTGAACCGCATCGCCATTGTTGAACCCGTTCACGCCATCGCCCTGTTCCAGCCCAATGTCGCCGGTAATGGTAAATGCCGCGCGATTGATACCCTTGCTTTTGGAGCCCTGATAGTACCTTAGGTAAAAGCTGTTATCGGAGTGGAAGCGGTGACGGCCGTATAGGCCGGCTACGTCGGTGCCATAGTAATCGTTGGTCAGCATTTTGATGTACTCCTTCGGCATGTAGGTGATGTTGGCCCCAAAACCCGGCATGGCATTGAAGATGCCATAACTCTGCCAGCCGTTAATGACCCACGCCTCTACTTTCAGGTGTTGGGTTGGATACATTTGCAGCCTGATGCCGTTGAAATACCAAGGAGTGTTGTCTGATGTGAAAGATGCCTGATATTCCCAATTCTCCTGTTGATAATAAGAATTGAGGCCGATGTAGGACATGAACAGCCCCATGTCTATGTTGATGCCATACATTTTGTCGAAGTGGTATCCTACATAGGCTTCCGTCATGTTACGGTAGGCGTCTGCGAGGTCGTACTGGCCGCGGAACGTGCTTAAGTCGTTGCGGGGCACTACCTGCGAGCGTGCACCAAATTGGGTGATGAAGCGGGCGTGCGCATTACCATAAGTAAAGTCTCCCCCGAGGTTCACCCCGGAAACCACCATTTCGTCGTTTCGCGACAGGGCTGTGGAGCCCACAACCGTATGATCGATGGGGTTGTTGAAGGAGTGGGTGGAGTTGATGTCTACCAGAATACAGGGGGTGAAGTAGGGGATGTGGAACACGGACGAATCCCGTCTATCGTTGCCGTTGAGCCAAGACTGGTCAAAGCCGTCGAAAGGTACTTTTGAAGCGGTTGATGTCGTGTCGGGCATGCTCTGAGCCACCGTGAAGCTTGAATGGCCCAATGCAATGGTTGTCAGGAAAGCTGCAAAAGTTTTTTTGATGTACTGTTTCATGGAAGGTGTTTTTTGGTGATGTCGTGCAGATACCCGACTGTGCGCTCGTCTGTAGGAGTAAAACCAGATGGCAGCTAATGGTTTATGTCTGCGTTGCAAAGGTAATATTCCCATACTGCCCCACATAGGGGTTTTTAGGGTGGCAAAGCTGTATTTGGGGAGCGAAGCGGGACTTCTCAAACGTGGCTGCGAAATATCTCGATTCAGAGGGCGTGTTATATCGTAAACCTTTCATTAGAGTAACGGTTGCTGCAAATCGGTTGTGAATATATAGGGATAAAATTCGGCTTGGGTAGGTGTATTGGAGCGTTGAATTTTGGAATTTCGCCGAAAACTCCGTATTTTGCGAGATAAATTTCAATAATTTAAACGGAAGTTAATAATTTTAGCCGATTTTTTCGTTTGACCGCAATTCATGGGTTGACCGTAAAAATATTACAAAAATAAAATTATGAAAAAGATAGTTTACCTTTTGCTGTTTTGCTGCTTGTCTGTATCCGGGTTTGCCCAAACTACCGTTACTATTTACGCAACCGGTGCGGCCGCAACCTACACTTGCGGACATGACAATTCGGGGGTGACTCGGGTTGACGGTTCGCCTACATTTAGGGCTACAGCGGGAGCCATAAGGGGTTATGCCGTGTTCAATTTGAGTACCATACCCGCAGGTGCAATAATCCAGAGCGTTACTTTGGGCTACAACGTCACAGCAACCAGCGGAACCCTCGGCACGTGCAACACCTACGGATATGCCGGCGACCTCTCGACGGTGACCGCAGTTGGGACGCTTTATACAGACATGGTTGCGGGTACTTTGATCAACTCTACCTATTACGGCACCACATTAGGCAATCAAACTTTGGCTACCAATGCCACTACCCAAACATTTGTTGGCGGCCATTTGGGAAGCAAAATATCCATTTGCTTCACCATAACGGGTGGCACCAGGGCCTATACCATAACGGGCGAAACAGGCACTGCGGCAACTACCGGCGCACATGCACCCTACCTTACCATAACTTATTGCCGCGGGGTAACCGGGGAGAATGCCGTAGCGGCACCCAATCCCGTATGTCCTGGCAGTACGCTGAACCTGACGGGCAACGCCGGGGGCGCAACCGCTTACCAATGGGTTGGCCCGGGTGGTTTTACCGGAACGACCAGAATAGATTCGGTAGTAGGCATTACTACTGCGGGTGCCGGCGTCTATACCTTCATTGCCACCGATTCGAGCGGCTGTAAGGATACCGTAACCACTGCCAATGTAGTCATCAAGCCAACCCCTGCTGCCATTTCCGGCGTCGTTACTCCCTTGTGCCAAAATATCGTCGATTCTGTTTGGGATTCGGTTGGCAGTTGGTCGATATCGCCGGTAACCGTAGCCACCATCTCCCCTACCTCGGGAACTTCCTACACCAAGATTCACCCGGTTGGGGGCGGGGTGGCCACAATTACCTATACCGATGGCACTACGGGTTGTCAGGTATCCAAGCCACTCACCATCAATCCGGCTCCGCCCGCTATCATCGGCCCCAACTTCGTATGTATGGGCTTCACCACTACGCTTCAGGATACCATTCCGGGTGTCTCGGGTACGTGGAGTAGTGCCTTTACCGGCATTGCGACAATCAACCCTATAGGCGTGGTGACGCCAATAACGTCGGGTATTACCATTATCTCGTTCACCAACCCTACAACTGGTTGCACTGCCTTGGAAACCTTCACCGTTGGGCAAATGCCTTCATACATCGCGGGGGTAGGGCACCTCTGTGTTGCGGCAATTGATACCTTTAAAGATTCTGTGGCAGGCGGCCTTTGGACGAGTACCAATCCATACATTGCTACCGTCAACGATTCCACAGGTATTGTCACCGGGTACAATGCAGGTTTTGATACTGTGGTTTATACCCTGCCTTCAGGATGCAACCGTAGTTATCCCGTCTTGATTACATCGGCTCCCGGCCCCATCCAAAATGGCCACGGCCTATGTCCAGGCGACTCCGTCCTGCTAGCCGACACGATAGCATATGGAACTTGGTCGGACTCCAATCCGGGCGTTGCAACGCTCGCGACCAGAGACACCGCGCATGCCATGATACGCGCAGCTAGTGCGGGTACCACCTATATCACCTATTCCAGCTGCGGCTACCAAATCAAGGACTCCATCATTGTCAATCCCAATCCTGCCGTCATCAGCGGTCGAGATACGGTTTGTGTAGGGGGCAATGTGACCTTGACCGACAGTACCAATTTCGGCATCTGGTTGAGTACAGACACTTCATTGGCTACTGCGGCAGCAGCGTTCGGCATCATTACCGGCAAGAAATACGGAGTGGACAGCGTGGTCTACATCCTGCCTACAGGGTGCTATACCAAGCACGTTATGTATGTGGATTCGCTTCCGGCCCACATCGGCGGCAACCTTGCGGTTTGTGTAAACGCGACCACCATTCTCAATGATGGAGTTCTCGGGGGCACATGGTTCACCAAGCATCGCGGCACCGACACGTTGGTACCCACAACTGCCGGTATGATTCGCGGGGTTGCTGCCGGTATCGATACCGTAACCTATGTTGCCCCAACCGGTTGCAGTATCTCGGCCCAACTCACGGTAAACCCGATTCCTGTACCCATCACCGGCGACTCTGTGATTTGCGCGCTCGACTCCACTATGCTGTTTGACGGCACACCGGGAGGCTATTGGTCTAGCGGCAATCCTTCAGCGTTTACAATCGATTCTTTTGTTCCCAACTTGGTTATGGTGGACACCAATAGGGATTCCGGCTATGTATACTACACGATGCCCGCCACGGGATGCCATGTTGCATACCATATCAGGAAACGCGGTTCTCCACAACCTTTCATCAACTTCGTCCCCGGTTTGGGTGAGGATACCTGCCAGTTGGGTTTCACCAACTACCAGTGGTATGATAGTCTGGCAGGAGCCATTCCCGGTGCCATAACCAATTACGTAGCCATCAGGTACAACCACGTTTACTATGTGGTGGTTACCGATACTTTTGGTTGTGTCGGTCGTTCGGTTTCCTTCTACAGCAACTCTGCCGCCGTTCCCACCATCAATGGTGCCGACCAAGTCGTGGTTTACCCCAACCCTGCACAGGCTACCCTGCATATGCTTAGCGCAGTGAAGTTGAATGCAGCCATCACTACGATGGATGGCAGGGTATTGTTGGAAGCCCAACAGGCTTCAACAATAGATGTCTCGAAGCTGACGCCCGGTACTTATATGATTACGCTCTATGGTGCGGATGGCAAGCTGTACCAAACTTCCTCTTGGATAAAGGAATAAATATAACGATTGACTGAAATGCCGACGGGAGCCATTGTGCTCCCGTCGGCATTTCAGAGCCTTGTGTAAAATTGCAATAAAGAAGTATTTTTGTTAGTCATGGCCAAGCAGAAATCCAATACACCAATCAGGGCAGGGGCACCTGTCAACCGTATCACGCCGCTACCCCGTCAAGAGAAGGCCGGCGCACAGCCATTGCCTGACGCCGTGCCGGTGTTGGAAAAGTATGGTAATCTCATTTGGATAGTGGCCATTGCCGTAACGGTATTCCTGTTTTTGAAGGTCTGTTTGCTGAACCAAATAACGAATTGGGACGACCCGGGCTATTTTAAGGACAATTTGTTGGTGAAAGACCTGTCGTCTGAAGGCATCAAGAACATTTTTTCCATGGCGGTGATGGGCAATTACCATCCGCTCACCATTCTGTCCTATGCACTGGAATATGGAGCGGCACGTCTTGACCCCTACATCTACCACCGCGACAACCTGCTACTACATATTGGGGTGTGTTTGTGTGTGTATTGGTGGGTATGGCTATTGGCGAAGAAGCGGTTGGCTGCAGGCATTGCGGCACTGCTCTTTGGCCTGCATCCCATGCATATGGAGTCTGTGGCCTGGATTGCGGCCCGCAAGGATGTCCTCTATGGCCTGTTCTATGTGCTTTCGTGCATTTGCTACATCTACTACCTCAGGGCCGGGGTAGCTAAAAAGAAATGGCTCTACGCGCTTGCGTTTCTGGCATTTGTATGTTCCATCCTATCAAAACCGACCGCTGTGGTTTTGCCGCTGGTACTCCTGCTTACCGACTATTTTGAAGGCCGAAAACTGTGGCCGGGCAGTGCCGACCACCTCGGGATTCCCGAGGCCTATCGGCAATTCTCCGTGAGCGTGTACTTGGAGAAGCTCCCATTTTTCGCGGTCTCGCTTGCAGCCGGCATTAAGTCGTTGATAGACCAACACAATTTCAAAGCGTTGGATACGATGGATGTTCACTTCAATGCCGTGGAGCGCTTGTCGTTAGGGGCCTATGCATTGATTACCTATTTGTGGAAGGCCATCGTGCCTGCAGGGCTCAGCAACTTCTATCCTTATCCGTTGCAGGTGCATGGCGGACTACCGGTGGCCTACTATGTTTTTCCGCTATTGGTGGCAGGACTTGTATTTGTATTCGCGAAATTCGGGCGCGGCAACAGCACCCTGATTTTTAGCGGGCTCTTCTTCCTCATCAACATCATCCTGCTGTTGCAGTTCATTCAGGTGGGTGGAGCCATTATCGCGGAGCGTTATTCCTACATCCCCTATTTGGGCTTGTTTTTTGGGGTCGGCATTGGCGTACAATACCTCTATGAATCGGAGCGGTTCAAAAATCTGGGCAAGCCCGCCGTAGCGGTAACCGGGCTGTATTTGTGTATTTTGGGGTGGCAGTCTAACGAGCGTTGCACCGTGTGGTATGACGCGGTGAGCCTTTGGCGCGATGAAGTGGCGAAACACCCTAATGTGCCGCAAGCGTTCAACAACTTGGGATTTGAATACTTTACACGCGGTAACAACGCTCCCGATCCCAAAGTGCGGAATGTGTATTTCGATTCCGCATCCATGTTGTTGCAAGAAGCCATACGGCTGCAGCCTAGTTTTGCAAATCCGTATATTTCATTGGGAGAGGTGTTCCGCACCCGGCAGGACTTCCCGGCTGCAAAACAATTGTATTACAAAGCGGTGAGCCTTAATAACTCTGACGAAACCCAAAACGCCTACCTCGGCTTGGCCATCATTTACTGCATAACCGGGCAGCAAATGGCTACCCATGGCATGAATGGGCAGACCATGTACGATTCCGCCCATTTCTGCTTCCATGCAGCCATCGAGCAGCATCCATTCTTTCCGGAAGCACATGGCAACTACGGCAACTTCTTCGACATGATGGGCCAGTTCGATTCTGCGGCACGGGAGTACACCTTGGCCATAGACCAGAACCCCGATATGTATGCACCCTACCTTAACCGTGCAAGGTTGTTGCAGCGGCACGGCCGTCTGGACGATGCATTCAAGGATTTCGACCGTGCAGCGGCGGTATCTCCGGAGACAGGGGAAATTTATTACAGCCGTTCCTTCTGCTATATGCAGAAAGGCGACAAGTCGCGGGCCCTTCAGGACGTGAAGAAAGCCATTTCGCTAGGGTTTACCCAAATTGACCCGAACTATTTCCATTCCATTGGGGGGCAGTAGCAAGGCATAGGCGTTGAGGAAGGGCATTGAAGATGACTTGATCAGAGTAGGTATAAACCGATATGGTTGATGTAAGCCGATTGTTGACCCCGATGGGTGTGGTTGGGCACACAGCATGTGGGGCAAGACAGAAGTTGAATGTTCTCTTATGCGGCTTAGGGGTTTACCTGAAAGTATGGCATACGGCAATGCCCTTCCTACAACCTCACCGTGGGCCACTTCAACTTGTCGAACGTCTTCTTTTTTTGGAAGAAGTAGGCGGCAACGATGCTTTTGGGGTAGAGGCCGTTGGTGTTGGGGTGGGAGATGAGGGATTGGTTGAGTTTGCGGGCGCGGAGCCATTGCCCCAATTTGCCGTAAACGTGGAAGTGGGCTTTGATGATGGTGCCCGTATGCTTGAAGTTGCCCTGCAACAGCAGCCTGATGCCTGCCACACCGTCCATGCACAGCCGTAACGGAAACAGCCACAACAATTTGGAGGCCTTCTCGTTTTTGATGAGCATGATGAGGTTATTCCTAAAGTTGTAGTAGAGCTTTTGGGTGCTGCCGTAACTGATGACGCTGCCCCCAACGTGATAAACGGTTGACGACCCTACATACCCGACTTTGTAACCCGCGTTTTTGAGCCTCCAACACAAGTCCACCTCCTCCATATGCGCATAAAACTCGGTGTCCAAGCCGCCAACTTTGTGGTACAGGTCGGCACGGATGACGAGGCAGCCGCCTGATGCCCAAAACACTTCGATATCGTCGTCATATTGACCAAGGTCTTTCTCGATGTCGAAGAAAATGCGGCCACGGCAGAAGAGGTATCCGAATTTGTCCATGAAGCCGCCGCCTGCGCCTGCATATTCGAAGTTTTCGCGCTCGCGCCAGTATCGGATTTTGGGTTGGCAGGCCGCCAGCTTTCGGTCGCGCTCCATGGCGGCATGCAGGGGAGGAAACCACCCTTCGGTCACCTCGAAATCGGCACTCAGTAAGATGTAGTATTTGGCTTGAATGCGCTTCAAGGCATCGGCATAACCATTGGCAAAGCCATGATTGACATCTATATGCAGGGTTTGCGCACCCGGATGGTTTTTTTGAACGTGGTCCAGCGTATCGTCCGTCGATGCGTTGTCGGCCACAATGACGTCATACCCCGTGTGGGCTTCGGCTATAATGAGGGGAAGGAACAAGTCATGCCACTTTTTCCCATTGTAGCTTAAAATTACAACGGCAGTATCCTGACGGCAAACAATCATAGCGTTGTGGAACCGGAGTTTTATTTGTACTTCGGTTCGTAAAGCGTGTTGTCGGGGATATTCAGGTTGTTGTTTTTGGGATACTTATGCACGTAAAGGTTGTAGCAACCTGCCCAAGCAAATATGAAAAATCCGAAAAAGCCCATCAGGAATTTGAAGCGGGACTTGGTGGGTTTGCTGTATTCGATATCCAACGGGTTGTCCAGGTCGTTATGCTGCTGATGTTGTTGGTCTGCCATGAAAGTATGTTTCAATCGCAAAAATAAAGGTAATTCTTTCAAAATCGCAATAATTTTACCGTTAGGCTGTTAACCCATTTTCGAGTCTACCCCGAATACCTATGCGACAATATTTCAACTGGAAAAGCTACTTGGTAGCGGTGGCCCTTATTATAGTGGGTGCATCGATATATTTCACCAGCGATTTGGCGCGGAAATTGGGCGATGAGGAGAAAAAAAAAGTGGAACAATTGGCCGATGCGGTGAAGACACTGGCCAAGCAACAGTTCAACCAGGAAACGGAGCTGGCTACCAACATCATCACCCAAAACACCACCATCCCGCTCATCATTACCGATGACAAGGGTAATATTTCGGGTTTCAACAATATCGACACCGAACACATCCAGAGTGCCGAGGACTTTTTGAAAGGGAAACTGGCCGAGTTCAAGGCCGTGCATCCCTGCATCGTTGCCGACTGGGGCACGGGGAAGGACTATGTGTATTATGGCGATTCCTACCTGCTTACGCAGTTACGGTATTTCCCCTATGTGCAGCTCACCATTATTTGCCTCTTCCTCATCGTGGTGCTGGTGGCCATATCGGCAGCCCACAGGTCTTTGCAAAATCAAGTATGGGTGGGGCTTTCCAAAGAGACGGCACACCAATTGGGCACGCCGCTTAGTTCCATAGAGGCTTGGTTGGAGATACTGAAGGATACTGAAGGCAACGAGCTGGCAGTGGTTGAAATGCAGAAGGACCTAGACCGCCTGAAGCTCGTGGCCGACCGCTTTGGCAAGGTAGGCAGCGTGCCTACATTGGCTGAAGAAAACCTGACTGCACGCCTGCAAGACATTGTTGCCTACATGCAAAACCGGTCGCCGAAGAAAGTGAAAATCACCCTGAATTGCCCGGAGGCCGAAATACCCGTGAACATCAGTGGGCCGCTCTTCGACTGGGTGATGGAAAATCTGATACGGAATGCATTGGATGCCATGGCCGGCGAAGGGAGGATAGACATCACCGTCATGAATCATCCGCAACATGTATGGGTAGATGTTCAGGACACCGGCAAGGGGATACCCGGCCATCAAATCAAGAAAGTATTCACCCCCGGTTTCACCACCAAGAAACGCGGGTGGGGGTTGGGCCTGAGCTTGGCGCGGCGCATCATCGAGAAATACCACAATGGCTCCATCTTCGTCAAGAACAGCGAGGTGGGCAAGGGCACCACTTTCCGCATTATGCTGCGCCGATGAGGCCACTAAAATATAGAAACGGCCGTTTGTGCCGATTGAAAAAAATACTACCTTTGCAGTCCCTCAAAAAATGCGGCGGTGGCGAAACTGGTAGACGCACTACTTTGAGGTGGTAGCGCCTGTAACGGGCGTGGGAGTTCGAATCTCCTCTGCCGCACACAAGGGAGTTTTTCCCGAAAAGTCAAGGGGTTGTTCTAAAAAGAGCAGCCCCTTTTCCTTTACCAGAGCGGCTTTCGACTGAAAGAGTGGATTTAGAAAAAGAGTTCGATAAACTCCTTTTTTGTATGAA
>CAIVHI010000088.1 GCA_903905685.1 uncultured Bacteroidota bacterium
CCGCGCTCGCCCTCGGTGCCATAGGTAGAAGAAAATTTGTCGGAGCGGAATAGGTTGTCTAACTGGTCGCGGGTCATTCCCACGCCGGTATCCGAGCATTTAAGCCGAACCGACTCTCCGACCCTTTCGGCCGACAAGGTGATGGCACCGTTGGTTGGCGTGAACTTGATGGCATTCATGATGATGTTGCGCACCACAACGTCGAATTGGTCGGGGTCGCAGAGCACTTTCAAGTCTGGAGGGATATTGTCTACGATTTTGATTTTCTTGGATTCGACGAAATCTTGCAGGATAATTTTGTTTTGGGATAACGCCCCCCCCACTTCCAGCGGCAACGGCTTCACAGATACTTCTCCTTCCAAAGAGTTTTTTGCCCAACGCAACAGGTTGTCCAACAACATCCCTACCGCATTGAGTTTTTGGGAAAGCACCGGACGAATTTCCTTAAACTCCTGCTCGCTGATGTAATCTTCATCCAACAGCTCCAAGGTTGATGCGACGTTGGAAATAGGCCCCCTAAGGTCGTGCGACAACACGGAAAAGATTTTGTCCTTATATCGGTTGATATCAGACAACCGAGCCGCTTGCTGTTCAATTTCACGCTTTTGGTTGGTGATCAACGACGTAAACAAGCGCTCTTTCTTTCTGCTGTTGTAGAGCAGCACAAGGGCCAAGGCCAAAAGAGACATGCCGATTCCCATTACAATGAGGGCCTCCGTCTGTATCTTCCTGACTCTGTTGGTAGCGACTTCGTCTTTCTCGAGTAGGCGGATCCGGTTCTCCTTCTTGGCGAGTTCCTCATCGAGCTGTAGTTGGATGAGCCTCTTGTCGTTTTTACTGCTGTAAATACTGTCGCGCAAATCGTACATCAGCTTCCGGTAACGGAGCGCGCTTTCCAAATCGTGAACCATCTCGGACGCATCAGCGAGATCAGAAGAAATTTCAAGAGCCGGTTGAAGCATACCAACCCTTTGCACTATCCGCAAAGCATTGGACAGGTGTACCATACCGTTTTTGAAGTCGTGACGTTTTAGGAGAATCCGCCCTATGCCGTTTTCCGCCAGGGCGATATTGGAAGTGTCGCCGATGGGAACGGTAACGGCGAACAAAGTGGTGTATAGGGACAAGGCGGTATCGTATCGACCCATGTAGTAGAGGGCTTCACCTGCATTGCCCATGGCGATATTCTTCCAATAACGGTTGCCCGACGAGTCGGCAACTTTGATACACACCAGAAACCGCTCAAGCGCCTTTTCAAACTCGCCGGTTTGGGCATAAATCAGGCCTACATTCATCAGGCTTTGCATGAACCCACGTTTGTTGCCGGTTTCAAGAAAAACGGCCTCGGCCTTACTGTTATAATCAAGCGCCTTTTGGGGATCACCGAGGTCGAAATAGAGCTGGGCGATATTGGACATGGCAACTGCCGTCATGGCACGGTCATTTTGCGATGTAGCAACATCAAGCGCTTTCAAATAGAAATCCAATGACTGGGAATATTTATAGACATCGGAATAGATGCTGGCAATATTGATGAGGGCAGCACACTTGGTTTTATAGTCGCGAACGGCATCGGCTGCTTTGATGCATATCTCGAACTGCTCGATGGCTGCCGCATATTTCCTTTCATGAAAGAGCACATTACCAATATTGTAATAGGATATAGCCAACAGTTCCTTATGGCCGGTCTTCACGCAAATTTCCAATGCCGAATCCAACACTTTTTCAGATTGGACGTATCGATTCATTTGGAGATAAGCAAACCCGATTGCATGCCTGCATGCAATTTCCCCTTTGATATACTGGACTTGTTGGGAAATCTCTAAACCCTTTAAGGCATAAAACAACGAGCTATCTGCATTTTTCTCAGATAACTGCGAGCAGAGTTCCACCAGCAATGCGGCGCGAAAGGTATCGGAAGCAGGGTGTTTCCCCAATTCCGCCTTAAGACTATCTGTCGAAAGTGCGAATGCCGAAAGCGAAAAGCAGACGACAACACCCATTAGCAATCCAAATCTTTTTATGGGTAACGATACCCTTTGCGTCAAACCATCCATAGACCCTGCACGAAAAAATACCAAGTGCGTGCAATTTAAGAAATCTCCCATAATAAGAGGCGCAATCCCGGTATAGGTTTAACAACGGGTTGCTGCATTCCACTGCGGATCCTAGCAACATGTACGTGATATTTAGAGCCTTATGCCGAGATGCCTTTGCAACTACCGGAGAATGATCGCCAAAATAATAAACAATCAGGAAACTAATGTGCAAATTTTTATTTCAATAAATTTACAGTAAATGGATATTCGGGCGACGGCGGCGGAGTTTACCTTCCCCGATGGAGTGACAGTCGATGCATCGCGCAACCTCTACATCGCCGATTTAGAAAACAACGTCAACCGCAAGGCGATGCCGTCGGGCATCATCAGCACCGTGGCCGGCAACGGCTCCGTGGGATATTCTGGCGATGGCGGAGACGGGAAGCGGCACGGCCACCGCCACCACGAAGGTGGTGATGACGACGGCATCGTTCAAAACCGGCAGATTCGAACTTTACCCCAA
>CAIVHI010000089.1 GCA_903905685.1 uncultured Bacteroidota bacterium
CATAATATGGAATATTAAGCATTAACCATTCTGCTGCATATTTTTCTAAAGAATCGCCATGTTCATTTAATGAATATTTCATAGTTTTTATTTTTTGTCTGGGTAAACAAGATTAGTAAAAGACCCAAATACATCTTGAAGAAGGCACTTTCCATAAATATCCCATTTGCAATCTTTCCAATGATTTGGTGTAACTTCTATCCAGCCCGCTATTCCATGCATAGAATTGGTTTCAACAATTAAATCAATTTTGGCGTTCCTATAACACAGCCCATTTGGCGCCATGACGTCGCAGCAGGCGTTTAGAGCCGACGAAATGGCAATCAACATAAGCGGTTTTGCATAAACTTAGTATCATGATGCACATTTGTAGCCCCTACTCCAGAAGCATTATATAAAAAAGGTTACCCTATTGAAAACACGAAAACCAAAGGACAGGCTGCCCCTCAAAACTTGAAATTATACGTAATGCTCGGCAATATGGGCAATATGTATACCTCGTAAACCGTCAACTTGATGCCTGTTTTGACCGTCCCTACATTGTCTACGTAGAGAAAATAAGGATTGTGGCGGTCGTATACGTTGTATATCGAGAAGGTCCAACTGCCGTGCCATTTATGGGGCGTCTTTTGTTGGGGCGTATAGGTTGCCGCCAAATCCAGCCGATGGTAGGCGGGCAGGCGGTAGGCATTCACTTTACTAAAATACTCCTCAAGCTGCCCGTCTATGAAGTAGTAGCCTGTCGGGAGGGTAATGGAATTGCCTGAACCATACACGAATACGCCCGATGCCGACCATTTGTCGTTGAACTTGTAGCTAGCCACCACCGAGACATCATGCCGACGGTCGTACTTGGCCGGAAACACCTCTCCCCCATTCAGGGCGGGAAACTGTTGCCACGTCCAAGACAGGGTATAGCCCACCCAACCGGTAAACTTGCCATGGGTCTTGTTCACGAAAAATTCGCTGCCATAGGCGGTGCCTTTACCAAACACGTAGGACAGTTCAGGGTCGGCCAAGGAGTTGGGAACATAGCCGTCTTTGTATTGAATTTGGTTGTCCATGGTTTTGTAGTACACCTCTACTGATGTCTCCAGCGCATTGTTCAGGAAATTCCTGAAGTAGCCTGCGGAATACTGCCACGCCACTTCGGGCTGAACCAACGCGGTGCTGGGCACCCACACATCGGTTGGTAGCGTGGTGCCATTGTCGCTCACCAAGTGCAGGTATTGGTAGGTCTTCGCAATGCTGGCTTTAAGCGACGAGTTGTCGTTTACCGTGAACCTCACGTTGAACCTTGGCTCCAGACCGCCATAAGTTTTTACAGGCTTGCCCGAGCCATACTTGGTACTGTCCGAAATATTTCCCGAAGCATCGTAGTTATAGCCCGTGTAGGGACCAACCTGCTGAAAAAGCGAATAACGCAGCCCGGCATTGATTTTGAAGCGTGGACTCAGCGTGAAATCATCGAGAATGTATATCCCCACCTCGTGCGCATGCTTGATGAAGGCGTTGTTGGGGTTGAGTTTGATGGTGTCCACCTCCCCGGATACTTGGTTGGGAATAAAGGTGTGATAGGTATAGGATGCGCCAAATTTGATGAAGTTGTTGTATCCCGAATAGTAGTCGAAATCGGTCTTGGCATTGTAGTCTTTGATGCCCGAGGCAATCTTAATTCCGAAAGTGCCGAGATTGAAATTGGAGCTGAAACTATAGTCATTGTAAACCAACGACGTGTTTTGGAAGAGCTTGCCATTATAGCTGTGGTTCCATCGCACCGACGCTGTTTTGTTGCCCCAAGGAATTTGGGCGTTGAAATTGCCGTCGGGGCTCGAAAACTTGAACTTGTCCAACCCAAAATACCCGCTCAGGTACACCCTATCTTTCTCCGACAGGATGTAGTTGGCCTTGAGATTCACGTCATAAAAGTAGTAGCCGGTATTGCGCAGCTTGGAGGAAAACGGGCGTGC
>CAIVHI010000090.1 GCA_903905685.1 uncultured Bacteroidota bacterium
CGGGCACAGGGGTTTATGCGTGCAAGCCCACGCAGGCACAGCTGGGCAAGCTGCGGGGCATTTTGGGGGTAGAGTGAGCGTCTGCCCGTTGAACTGAGATTGTGTCCCAACTGGTCCAAGTAGTCTAGTCTACACGATCGGCAACTCGGGCTTTATCCTGAGCATTCCGCGGGCTTGTAGGTCTCGATGTGCCGATAACTGACTCTTCGACCTTGATGCCGTATTTTCGCAATAGAAACTACATTGAGGTTGTTTCCATTGAACAGCTAAAACTATCTTCATGAAAAAGTACACCTTACTTGTTATCTTGTCCATCATCTCCGCCACAGGCTTGTTTGCTCAAGGCAACTGCTGCAGTCGGCCGTCGGCAATGGGCCTGTTGGCATTGAATGCCGATTTTATGGCAGCTCATCTACCTCCCGAGCCCTTGAACTATTCGCCGGAAAAGGGAGCCATGCTTTCATTTGAAACCACCGACGGGAAGGATGGTAATGCTTTCTTCGTGCCCTCAACTACCCCCACCAAGAAGGTCTTGATAGTGGTACACGAATGGTGGGGCTTGAACGACTACATCAAGCGTGAAGCAGAACGCCTTCAAAAAGAGCTGGGTAATGATGTGGATGTTTATGCAGTAGACCTTTATGATGGCGGCGTGGCGGAGAACCCAGACGATGCATCGCAGATGATGAGCAAATTGACCGCCAACCGCGCAGACGCAATTCTGGGTGGCTTGATGAAAAAGATAGGCGCCCACAAAAAAATTGCCACCATTGGTTGGTGCATGGGCGGTAGTTGGAGTTTTGAGGCTACCTTGCTGGCCGGCGACCAATCGGTGGGATGTGTAATGTATTATGGGTTTCCCGAAAAAGACGTTAAGAAAGTCAAGACCTTGAAGTCTGATGTGCTCTACATCTATGGCAATAAGGACAAGTTCATCAAGCGTATTGATGTGGACGGTTTCGGCAAACGCATATCGGCCGTTGGATTACATTTCGATTTTCATGAATTTCCTGCCGATCATGCCTTCGCCAATCCCAGCAACCCGAAATTCGACAAGGCATCAGCATCGGAGGCAAATGTGTTGGCTATCAAATTTTTGCAGCAGCACTTGGGCAAGTAGTCCACAGTTGGAAGGGTGTTGGTACCGGGAGGTTGAGGGCGACATCCTAAAAGGACTGCAATAAATTCGGTGACCCTGGAAATCGTGGTCAGGATGGTTGAGAAGGGATGAGTGCTGCGCTTGAAGGCGGTGAAACAGAGCGACGGCGATAAAAAATGTGCCGGGTTCATTTCAAAATATTGGGCGCAGATTTTATCTACTTGCTTGGAGGGTGGCTATCTCCAAACAGCCGTGCATTTGAAATGCAAACTCTTTTGCCTGCCTTTTGTAGGCCGTCGGGAGACGGTTCGCCCTTTGATGACATAGCGAAAAGCTACGCCCAACACCGATTTTTAGGACGAAGCCGATCCCGCCATTTAACAGGAACAAGTCCCTTCAGCCACGGTCATGGTTGAAAAACGATGAATGTAGGGGCGACCCGATCCAATGTTTTAGTTTTTGGGATTTCTATTGGGTACTTTTACACTATGGAAGATAAGACCAGCCTGAACAAATATATCAGTTCAACCGGCTTTTGCTCAAGAAGGGACGCAGACAGGCTCATAGAACAAGCCAGAGTAACGGTGAATGGGGAGCTGGTTTTACCGGGTGCAAAAGTGGGTGCGGGAGATAAGGTAGAGGTGGATGGAGAACCCATTAAACTAAATGCCAAGGCGCGGCCTATCTATATTGCCTTCAATAAGCCGGTAGGTGTTACCTCTACAACCGATCCCAAGGACCGAACGAATATCATTTACTTCATCAACCACCCGAAGCGCATATTCCCGGTGGGCAGGCTGGATAAAGACTCGGATGGGTTGATTTTCCTGACCAACGATGGCGATATCGTGAACAAGATACTGCGTGCCAGCAACCACCATGAAAAGGAATATGTCGTATCTGTAGACCGGGCGGTGACGCCTGAATTTGTAAAACAAATGAGCTCAGGCGTGCCCGTGCTGGGCAAGATTACAAAGCCCTGCTTTGTACGGCAAGAAGGGAGCCGGCGTTTCCGCATTATTCTTACCCAGGGGCTCAACCGGCAAATAAGGCGCATGTGTGAGCATCTGGGGTATGAGGTAAACAGCCTCACCAGGGTGCGCATCATGAATGTGGAGCTCGGTAACTTGGAAGTGGGTAAATGGCGGTACCTGACTTTACCGGAAATCGAGAAACTGAATGAACTGGTTGCGGAATCGAGCAAGACTGATGACGGGCGACAGGAAATAATTGCAAAACGCCCCGTGGTGCAGTATATCCCAAAGAAGAAGAAGATTGCCGATTTTAGCGATGAAAAAGCGGAGCCGGCAAAGGGATCAAAAGGGGAAAAGGTTAAAAAGGAAGTTGGCGCGCGGGCTAAGAAGATAACCGGTGAAACCGGCAAAAAGGCGACAAGTGACGGTGGTGCCAAGCCGCCCGGTAAGAAAAGTAAAACGGGTAGTTTTAAAGATTATAGAGGAAACAAAGGCAAGGGAACCAAGAAATAACGCGCCGCCGATTGAAGTAACGACACCCTCACCCACCTTTCAGGTTTGGAAGCGAGGAGCATTTAGGTAACAGCTAAGGCGGATTTATGCAAAGTGTTTTTATATATAGAAAGCACCGTCAAATTCACCCATTCACCGCTATAGCGTATACGTCGTAGCGCATACGCAATAGCGGTGAATGGGTACCGAACTACTGTTTTACAAAGGATTTAGACAATACGGTTGATGTTGTGGTTCCGATGGCGCTGATGACGTAAGCACCTGCCGGCAAGGCCGAAACATTGAAGGTGGAGGCACTATTGGCTACGGCCGCCCATACGGCCACTACCCTACCCGATGCATCGATAACCGAAACGGTAAATGCTTCCGACGCGCCGGCCGTAATTTCGTAATGAAGCACTTGGGCTACCGGATTAGGGGCGACTTCCAGCGCACCTGCACCCAATTTCGACGCTACCCCACCCGACACAAGTGGAAATGAAGCACTCGTGATGGCCATGCAACCATTGCCGGGATAGGTGGTGTGTATGCCCGATGCCTGGAAATTTGAGGTGTCGAAGGTTGCGAAAGCGTCATACTTCCAAACAGTTCCATTGACATCGAACAACGAACCTTGGTCTTGCCCTTGGTCATTGATATACAAGGTGTCTTGATCGAACATCATCCCTCCTAATTTTCCGCTCGGAATAAAATCGACGGTCGCAGCGCCGGTTGGCGCTACAAAAGTGGGGTGTAAGGAATCAATGCCTGTAGACGGGCTTGCCAACAAGGAATCCAACCATGCCTTGCCCAATTTTACCAACGTTCCCTGTCCCGGCAAGTTGCAGTTGTCTCCACCACCATCATCATTGTTGTTCCCCAACCAAAGGTTACCCAACCTATCGAAGGCTATGCCCTCGGGTGCCGAGAGTAAATTAACATTGATAACGGAGTCTGAAACGCTTGTAGCGGTATAGATTTTTGTAGGTGCATTTACAACGGCGTAGTAGTTGGCCTTGGTCAAGCCCTTATAACATATCAAGTAGTTGTGCGCAGCCACGGTATCGCCCATAAACGTCGTCATCCATAGGTTACCCGAGGTGTCGAAGGCCAAGTTGGCGCAAACTGCAGCAACACTTGGGTCGGAGAAAAAGCTGGCAAATTGGCTGCCTGCCAAGTAGCCGCATACTCCAATAGCGTAATAGACCCCGGCATCGTTGGCACCACCTGTATAAGCCGTACCATAGTACAAGTCTCCGTTGGCAGGATTGATGGCCATGCCAATAGTAGGAAGACCCGCCGCAGCAGTGCCCGGCTTGATGACCGTAGGCGGCGTAGCTGTCCGCGAGGGATATACATCGGCAAAATTGTATATCAACACGCCACCACCTGTATCGGCAGCATAGGATATGAACAATTTACCACCATAAATCAGTACGTCGTTAATCCCGGCTATTGAGTCGCCCCAAGCGGTAAACAGGTCTGAAGAAATATTAAGGACATAGAATGGCGAGTCGGCAACGGGGTGCACTTTGTCATAGAAACGGATTTTGTTTTCGGCATAATAAGGTTGCGCAATGTAGTTCTGGGCATTGGCGCGGGGTGCAATTAAGTACACCAAGGCGGTTGAGACCAGTACAAGCAATTTGAACAAACCGAAGTTTTGGGCGGGAGCATTCATTTTTTGGGAGGTTTTTTTTACAAATATATAGGTTTAATGAGAATAATGGCAATCCCGTCTTATGATTATTTTGTTATCGCTGTAGTGCAAGAGGCGATGCCGCGCCAACCCCTGTGGCGGGTGCCAACCCTTGCCACGCTCCATCTGCCTAAGCAAAAGTGCTGGGCACCATCCGGTCGTAGCCATTGCCACCCTTTTTTCGGTACTTTTGCCGTAAGAAACCTGTCTAAACAATGAGCTATACCGTAATCATCATCATTATCACCACCCTAATCTCCATTGCCGCGTTGCGTAATTTGGAAATATTTGGGCGGCTGATGTTTTACCCCTACCTCATGCATAGGCAGGCCAACCAGCAGTACCGGTTTCTGACTTCGGGTTTCATCCATGCCGATTTCAACCACCTGTTGTTCAACATGATTACGCTGTATTTCTTTGGCAGCGTGGTGGAGAATATTTGTGGCGCAATCGGTCTACCCATAATGTATCCGGCGCTCTACCTCAGCGCCATTATCGTCTCTTCCATTGCGGCGTTCGTAAAGCACCAAAACCACAGCCAATACCGCGCTGTTGGTGCGTCGGGCGGAGTATCTGCCATTTTGTTTGCCACCGTTTATTTCGAGCCATGGAATAAAATATACATTATTTTTCTACCAATAGGTATACCCGCGGTCATCTTTGCCGGCTTGTATCTGGCGTATTCAGCTTACATGTCGAAAAAAGGACAGGACAATGTTGGGCACGATGCCCATTTCTGGGGTGCGGTCTATGGCTTCGTATTTGCCTTCCTCCTGGACTTGCGTTTCTCACACGGGCAAATATTCATGGAGAAACTGTTGAATCCGCATTTCTAAGGTGCAATGTGGGTCATTGTTATCATGACCACTTGAGTTGTTGCGGGCCTTAGCTTGAAACGTTCGTCTATGCGCATACCGGCCACCCAAATTATTTTGCCGCCACTTTCCACAATTACCACCTTTTCTTTTTCGTGTCTCCCCACCTTACC
>CAIVHI010000091.1 GCA_903905685.1 uncultured Bacteroidota bacterium
GAGCCAGCCTTGCACGGTAGCAATTGGCGGGCAGCCGCCGCCAAGGTAGCTCACTTCGTGGTCGTATTTGGGGGCAAGCACGATGTGGTCGTCCAGGTGCAGGAAGTAGTGCTGCCAAAATTCGACCGTCAAATCTTCAAGCCTTTCTATGGAGACAATCTGAATGTCGGGACGGATGCGGTGTAGGAAGACCAATTTGCCGTTTACCCTTCTGGGGAAGAAAATCACGTTTTTATCCCAGATAAACAGCTTCTTTCCGAATACATTCACGGTGTCTCGGGTGTCGTTGTAGCGCAGGTACTTCGAGTTGATTTTGTCCTTGGTTTCTGCCAGCAGGATGAATTCGTCGTAAGTGAACTCGGGAGTTATTTGCCCCTTTTTTTCAAAGTGGACCAAATCGGTTGACACCGCCAAGGCTCCGGAAGCATTTACGCCATCGTAGGCTGTATAGGTGAGGTAATACAGGTCATCTATTTTGACGATTCTGGGGTCTTCCATACCCTGACATTCATAGTCGAACTGTGGGAAAAGTAAAGGGCGTTCATGTCGCTCCACAATGTCTGATGCCCCCAAAAGTTTGCAATAACCGATAGTGGAGTGGTTGGTGGTGCCCACCGCCCGATAAAACACATGGGTGTAGCCGTCGGCAATGATGACTGCCGGATTGAGTACGCCGCAATGGTCAAAAACATTTCCACTGGGCACCAGCAACAGCCCTTCTTTTAGAACCTCTATCATAAATCTCCTAGCTTAACCCGGTGGCAAAGGTCATGGTGCGGAGTGTGTCGGTATTTACAGGATGGTGTCGAATAGTTGCACTTATCACAGGTTGGATTGCAATTGGGGGTGTACATCCCCACAGCGCATGGTGCGTTTTAATGCAATGCGGTCGCACCTTGTAGATTGCATGCCGCCCGGCAAGACCATGGACGTCTTTATTATCCAGACGTCCGGTCCAAATAGTCGAGTATTTCCGGACTCACAGTCATGTCGAACTTGCGTGCAAACAATTTGCCCGATGCTGCCAAGTCGGCAGCGTGGGCCATAGTGAAGGTGATGGGGCGATATATTTCGTTGAGAACCAGGTAGTGCAGAAAACGGTTCTCAATGGTCTCCCGCAAGGGCGAGTTGCAAAGGATGGTTTGGAAAAATACTTCATCCACTGCCCAAGTCATCCTGAAATAACGTTGGATGGCGGGGTGGGTTTTAATGTACTGCAGGGTATAGGCAGCAGCCTCTGGGGTGAGTGCGAGCCACTCGGTGCGGCCATAAGGGGTAAGGCCTTTGGGGAATTGGCGCTTGGGTAGCAATTTGTTGGCCAGTACCCCCAAATGATACCGCCCGGTAAAA
Organism: uncultured Bacteroidota bacterium; assembly: GCA_903905685.1. GTDB lineage: Bacteria > Bacteroidota > Bacteroidia > Chitinophagales > Chitinophagaceae > CAIYTT01. The sequence continues at coordinate 1,351 of CAIVHI010000091.1, forward strand.
CCGTAGTCGCCAAAGTAGTAGGTGTGGATGCGGGCTTGCCCAGCCACCCAGTTGTCGGGAATTTTGTCGTACCACATGAACGTCTTGCCGATATTCGCAAAAAAGAAGTCCTGTATCTCGTTGGCGGACTTCAGCGGGTAGTCGTTGCCGCTTATGATGTTGATGTGGCTGTAAACGGTGCCCGTGGCCAATATTTCTTCCAATCCGTTCAGCGTAGCGGTGATGGCGCTGTATTCGCACCAAGCCACGTTCTCCCGATTAACGATGAAGTGGGTGTTCATTAACGAGCCGATAGCTACGAACGGACCCATTTCTGTCTTGAGGTCAAGGTGTATGTACACATCGGCATCTTCATGAGCCAAACGGTTCACCAGCCTTGCCAGTTGCAAGGGGTTGTTGTGTGCCAGAATGAGGTGTGCGAGTTTCATGGTTACAACGGGTAGGCATAAAACGGACGGAAACCGCAGCAGCCCACTTTGCGAAATGTAAATATAGGTGTAATGGACAAAAAGTAGGCTGTTTTTGAGACGTATTGTTCAAGTGGACAAAAAGTAGGGTGTTTATTTTTTTGTTGATGTGAAATTCAAGTCCAATTAGGGAGTGTAAAATGAACTGTGTCAATGTGTAATTTTACTAAATTTGTCTTGTCAGGCAAAACGGAGAAAGGCTCTGCTGGGGAGCAACCGATCAAGGGACAACCTGACCCGATAGGATAGGGCCGGTTCAAGTCAAATTGAGCCGGCTTTTTTGCAAATATAAGCATGCGTATCCATTCGGCCTATGCCTGAGAAAACCTCGGGCGAAGCCCGCATCTACGGGCATAAAATCACAGGTTGTTTTTCTTCAAAAAAAGGCGGCAACCATTGAACTTGCCGCCTAAATATCTTTACCCAAGACGAAAGTTCTAGTTGTGCGTCCTCCACCATTCGCGCATCCTGTTCTTCACTTTGTAGTAGAAAGTGATGGTGATGGTAGAGTAGGAGTCGTTGGTGTTGGGTGTGCCGCGCATGTTGCCCGGGGCATTGCGGGGTTCCAAGTTGTATTGGTAGCCTTTGTCGTAGATGGATTGGGCAAGTGCCGCGTTGTTGGGCGATAAGTGTGAGGAGAATGCCGCCGTGTCGATGTAGGTATTGCTCACGCCGTCCAAATATTTGCAGAAGGTGAGGCGGTACATCCACTCAATGCCCAAGTTGAGGTGCTGCCCCAAATCCCATTTATAGCCAACCACAAGCGGGATGCAGGGCTGGAACAGCGAATAATTGGCAGGATAGCCCGCACCCCAGCCTTGGCCTTCCAAGTGCAGGTTGTAGGTAGCCACCCAATGGGTGCTGTTGCCGGCCGTGGAATAGGGGACGAAGTAGAAACCGCCAACGCCCGCACCCATAAACAACTGTCCGCGGCGGTGGGCCATACGGCTTTCGGGATTGGTGCGGAAGGGCGTGAATTCAAAAAGTGTGGCAGCCTCAATCATGTAGTCTTTGGCGTTTTGGTGGCGCGCATAGCGTTGGTAAGCATCATCGCCCTGCGATGTTGCGGCCTTGGCCAAATCGTAGTTCCAGTTGTCGGTGGCATAAAGGGCACCCCCGTCCAGCATAAACCTCACAGCCAAGCAAGGATGAATGGTATACCTGCCGAACATGCCGCCAATGAAGCAGGGCTTGTCGAAAGCCTTACTGTTGGTGTAGTGGGCAATAACGGATTGTGTTCCGACATTTCCCCACAAGTCGCTCATGCCGACGTTCATCCCGATGGACCATCCCATCGGTTCAACAAACACCCTCGAAGCGTCCTGAGCCGATACCGAGGACACTGCGCCTGCACTTAAAACACCTGCCAAAATGTTACGGAATACCCTTGCCGTCATCAATTAAAAAATTTGGGGATGAAGTTATAAATTATTTTCCTTTAAAAGCGGGTTTTCTTTTCTCCAAGAACGCCCTAGTGCCTTCCTGCATGTCCTCCGTGGCAAAGCATGCACCAAACCTTTCGTTCTCATTGGCATAGCCCGAGGGGTGGCCAACTGCGGCTTCATTGATGCAGGAGATGATGGCGGATATCGCCAAAGGCGCCTTCGTTTGGATTTTTTTCAGGATGTCCTTTGCCTTGTTCAGCAGTTCGCCGGCGGGGACAACGTGGTTCA
>CAIVHI010000092.1 GCA_903905685.1 uncultured Bacteroidota bacterium
GAACCCTTCTATGATGTCGCCTACCCTAACATCGGCGTAGTTCTTCACGGAGAGGCCACATTCGTAACCTGCATTCACTTCTTTCACATCGTCCTTGAAGCGCTTAAGCGAACCCAATTCGCCGGTGTAGACGACTATGCCGTCTCGCACGATATTGAGCTTGGTTTGGCGGGTCATCTTGCCGTCGAGCACATAACAACCTGCAATCGTACCTACGCCGCTAATCTTGTAGATTTCGCGCACCTCGATATTGCTGACCGTCTTCTTCTCGATTTTCGGTTCCAACAATCCTTCCATGGCGCTCTTGATTTCGTCGATGGCGTCGTAGATGATGGAGTATGTACGGATTTCGATATTTTCCTGTGTAGCGAGTTTTGCGGCCTGCATAGATGGACGCACTTGGAAACCAAGGATAATGGCGTCTGAAGCCGTTGCCAGCAATACATCGCTTTCCGTGATTTGACCCACGCCCTTGTGCACCACGTTGACCGAAACTTCCTCTGTAGACAGTTTTTGCAGCGAATCGCTCAATGCTTCTACCGAACCATCGAAGTCGCCCTTGATGATGACACCCAACTCCTTGAAGTTTCCGAGTGCCAAACGGCGACCGATTTCGTCCAACGTGATATGCTTCCGGGCTCGTATGCCTTGTTCGCGCATGATTTGGGCGCGGTGGTTGGCCACTTCTTTGGCATCGTCCTCATTCAGATAGACCTTAAACTTCTCACCTGCTTGTGGCGCACCGTTCAAGCCCAATACCTGAACGGGAGCCGAAGGACCGGCAGACTTCACGCGCTGGCCGCGTTCATTGAACATGGCCTTGATTTTGCCGAAGTGCTGACCACAGGCAATCATGTCGCCTTGTTGGATGGTACCGTTTTGTACCAGCATAGTAGCTTGGTAGCCGCGGCCCTTGTCCAAAGAAGCTTCGATAACCGAGCCGGAGGCTATCCTGTCGGGATTCGCACGGAGGTCGAGCAACTCGGCTTCCAACGCGATTTTTTCGAGGAGCAAGTCTACATTGAGGCCTTTCTTGGCAGAAATTTCCTGACTTTGGAATTTGCCGCCCCAATCCTCTACAAGGATGTTGAGTTGTGCAAGTTGTTCCTTTATCTTTTCGGGATTGGAGCCCGCTTTATCTATTTTGTTGATGGCGAAAATCATGGGCAGGTTTGCGGCCTGAGCATGCGATATCGCTTCACGGGTTTGAGGCATGATGGCATCATCTGCCGCAATCACGATTACCGCCACGTCGGCTACCTTGGCACCACGAGCACGCATTGCGGTAAACGCTTCGTGGCCGGGAGTATCGAGGAAAGTGACTTTCTTATTGGCAGCCGTCGTAACCTGGTAAGCACCAATGTGCTGGGTTATGCCACCGGCCTCACCCGCCACAACGTTTGCAGAACGGATATAATCGAGTAACGAAGTCTTACCATGATCTACGTGACCCATGATGGTGACGATTGGAGCACGTGGAATCATGTCTTCCTCGGCATCAAACACCTCTTCTTCTTCTTCGGTTTCTTCTTCGAGATTGATGAATTCCACATCGTAGCCAAATTCGCTGGCTACCAGTTCGATAACTTCCGCATCCAAACGCTGGTTGATGGATACCATGATACCCAACCCCATACACTTGCTTATGACGTCGGCAAAGCTTGCATCGAGCAGGCTGGCCAATTCGCTCACCGAGATGAACTCGGTCACCTGAATCACATTGCCCGACTCCGAGTTTTCCGCAGCAGCCCTTCTTTCGGCCATTTCGTCGCGCTTGTTGCGGCGGTACTTGGCTTTGAGGTTCTTGCTACGTGTAGAGCCCGTAAGTTTGGCTTGGGTCTCGCGTATTTTGTCTTGAATGGCTTTGGCGTCGATTTCACCTTGGGGACCTGACACGGGTTGCGAATATCCAGGACGGCCCAGTATTCGCGCTCAAA
>CAIVHI010000093.1 GCA_903905685.1 uncultured Bacteroidota bacterium
GCAAAATTGCCCGATGAAGATGCCCGAATATTAACCCTGTACTACCTGGCCGAGCAGTCGGTTGATGAAATTTCAGTGATTATGGGCATCACAGCCGGGAACGTTAAAATACGCCTTTTTAGAGCACGGTCTAAAATGAAGTCTGTATTGGAAAGGGATTTTAAAAAAGAACTAATTTAGCATCGCCCAAAAAATCTAAGGATATGAACCGTATAGAAGAAATGGAACTGCAAATTTGGGAGTATTTGGATGGAACTGCCACACCGGCGCAACGACTGCTCGTAGAGAAAGCCATTGCCACCGATGAAGATTGGAAATCCAAGTATGATGAAATATTCATGTTTCATGCCACGCTCAAGGGTGAATTGGAATTGGAGCAAACATCGCTCCGTTTCTCCAAAAACGTGATGGATCTCGTTGCGACCATGCCGATGGCGCGGCCTATGCGAAATTATATCGATAAGAAAATCGTTTATCTAATCGGGTCGCTGTTCGGGGTAGTTTTGATGGTGCTGGTAGTGATGGGCTTAAGGGTGCCTATTGAAGGGGGCAAAACGCGGGCGGCGATTGATGGTTTGACCTCCTACTTGCCATCCATGAAATTTTCACTGCATGGTGGGTATTCCATTGGTCTGGCGTGTATTTATGCAGTGCTGTCCATTTTACTGGTAGATAGGGTGATTCACTATTTGCGGAACTCCGACCGAATTTACAAGGTTTAAGATGCAGGTATGAGGCGCGCAATTTAAACTGAATGTTACCATTTGGGTTATTCACCCTTATGCACGGCCGTTCAAGTACCTATTAAACCGTTTTGCGTATCTTTCGGAGTTTAGCAACATTGGTAGATATGGACAGATTACAAGGGTTGATTGGCATTTTTGTGGTTCTCGGGGCAGCGTTCATTGCGTCAAACAATCGAAAAAAAATTAATTTCCGTCTGGTTTTCAGTGGCCTTTGCCTGCAAGTGGTTATTGCCGTATTGGTGCTTAAAGTACCTATCGTGAATGCTTTTTTTCAAAATATGGGGCGTGCGATGCACAAATTGGAGGAGTTTGCAAAGGCAGGTGCATCGTTTGTCTATGGTGGGTTGGCGGTTGTGGATGCCAAGGGTGTCGCCACCGATTACAGGGGGCCACATTCTTTCATATTCGCTTTCAACGTAACGGCGACGATCATTTTGGTTTGCGTGCTTACCGCATTGCTTTATCACCTTAAAATCATGCAGTTTATTGTTGCTGCCGTGGCTCGAGCCATGAATTTCGTAATGAAGGTGAGTGGAGCTGAGGCATTGAGCAATGTAGCGAGTGCATTTGTTGGGCAGGTGGAGGCACAGGTCATGATTAGGGCTTACCTGCCAACTATGACTTCAAGCGAGTTGTTGGCCTCCATGTCGGGGAGCTTGGCTTGTATTGCGGGTGGTATCCTCATTGTATATGCCAATATGGGTGCACGTGCCGACTACCTCATTGCCGCAAGCCTCATGGCTGCTCCAGGTGCCTTGGTCATCTCTAAGATCGTATTTCCCGAGACCGAAGTGTCGCCAACGATGGGCAATGTCACCCTTAAAATAAAAAGCAATTATACGAACCTAATAGATGCGGTATCTCACGGTGCTGCCGACGGTTTCAAAATATCGATGAATGTCATTGCCATGCTTATCGGGTTTATAGCACTCATAACGATGATTAACTGGGGGCTGGGCCATTTATGGCAGGGCTTAAGCTTGGATGTGGTTTTTGGTTGGTTGTTTTACCCCGTGGCTTGGACGCTGGGTATTCCTGCGGCCGATGTAAAGAATGCGGCTACACTTTTGGGACAGAAGCTTACGGTTAACGAATTTATCGCTTTTGGCAACCTGACATCGGGTGCGCTTCCTGTACACTCCGAAAGGGGCCTGACAATTGTTACTGTGGCCATTTGCGGATTTGCCAACTTTGCAAGTGTGGGTATGCAGATCGGCGGCATCGGTGCCTTAGTGCCCGAACGCCGCGCCGATTTAGCGAAACTGGGCATGAAGGCCCTATTTTGCGGCACTTTGGCATCCTACCTTTCAGCGGCATTGGCGGGTATTTTGGTTTAACCGCCGCCAGCTTCTATACCACAATTTCTTAAGCCGGAACACCCGGCGTCCTGAATAGCAGAGGAGTTGTATGGGTTGAAATATATATAGGAAAAATGGCGTTCGGTGACGATTGGGGACGTAGATTCTTCATTTTTTGAAACAACAATTGGATAGGGTCATAGATGTTATCGTTCCTATGCCACCGTCTGATACGTCCAGGGAATACGGCAATCAATTGAATCTACGTTCAGATGCCGCGATTTCAAAGTCGTTGATGCTCGCGAAACGCTTGGCCATGTAGCCAAGGTCATCAAATTCCCAATTTTCATTTCCATAAGCCCTGAACCACTTGCCTTCGGCATTTTGGTATTCATACTCGAATCTAACTGCAATGCGGTTGCCGGTATGTGCCCAATATTCTTTTTTGAGTCTATAGTTAAGCTCCGAAGCCCACTTATTAGTTAAGAATTTTACTATTTCCTCGCGTCCTTTCAGGAAAGTGTTCCGGTTGCGCCATTCACTATCAATCGTATAGGCTTTCGATACCCGTTCGGGGTCTTTGCTGTTCCAAGCGTCCTCGGCCATCTGGATTTTCATCTTGGCAGTTTCCTCGGTAAACGGCGGCAATGGGTGTCTCGGTTCCATGGTTTTGAGCGTGCGTTGAAATCGGGTGATGTTATGCAATTATTTGCCGCGACCCTGGAAAATGACGATAAAAGTATAAAGGATGATTTTTACATCGAGGGCCAAAGAGCAGTTCTCAATGTAGAGTAAGTCATACTTCATGCGCTCAATCATTTCCGTCACGTTTTCGGCATAGCCGAATTGGACCATACCCCAAGAAGTCAAGCCCGGCTTCACTTTATGGAGGTATTTGTAGTGCGGGTGGCTTTGGCTGATGATGTCGATATAGTGCTTGCGCTCGGGCCGCGGGCCCACCAGCGACATGTCACCTTTAATGATATTTATAAATTGCGGCAATTCGTCTATCCGCCACTTGCGCATAAACTTGCCGAAAGGCGTAATGCGGGGGTCGTCTTTGCTGGACAATGCCGGTCCATCTTTTTCAGACCCCACAAACATAGACCTGAATTTGTAGATGTAGAATGGTTTGCCGAAAAGCCCGATCCGTTGCTGCTTGTACAGGATTCCGCCTCGAGAGGTTGTTGCAACAATTAGCGCTACTAGGGTCAAAATTGGCAACAATACGAGGAACGCGCATCCCGACACAAGGATATCGATCATCCGTTTGCATACCCTTTGCCAATCGGGCATGAGGTCGGGTTGAATGTGTATCAATACAGCATCGTAAACGTTACTCGTCTTTACCGAGCCGGAGAGGATGTCGTAGTAATCCGGCAGGACTTTCATAACCACGGGTCTATAACATAAGCGGGTTACGATGTTCTCCAAGAGGTGGTGCTCCGACGAATCGACCGCAACGATGACTTCTTCGATTTCATATTTGTCTATGATGTCCTCAAGCTCCGAGAGATGGCCCAATTGGGTCAAATACTTATTCATCCCGTTACTGGCTTCTTTGTTGGAATAAATGAACCCCTTGAAGATGTTTCCCAATACTTTAGGATTGTCTTTTACCTGCTTGTAGATGTCGATGGCCTTTTGGTTGCCTCCAATAATGAGCGTCACGAATCCTACCTTGCCATGAATGAGGTTGAGCTTCACCTTGTAGAGTATCAGCAAGCGGAAGCTCAAGACAAAGAAGGTGTGGATGAATAGATACCGCGTACTTGTATTGATGAAGTAGGAGTAGTTGCCGGTGTCGTTGGCAAAAACCACTATGGCAACAACAATGCTGCCTAATACACAAGAAATCAATGTTCGGTTAACCTCGTGAAGCCTCGACTTTCTGTAGAGGTCGAAATACGTGCCCGACAGCCAATAGGCGAACAGCCAACCCATTGGAATGAACAAGATGTTGTTCCTTAAGTCGTGAAGCCTATACCGCGACATGGCATCGCGATAGGGAATGTCGAATAGGAAATGTTGCCGGTACACCCAGAATACATACCACGCAAGAATTGCAGCAACATAATCCATTGCTGCCAACTGCCTGATTGCGTTCCTTTTTTGTGGGCTTAACGGCATTGCTAGAATGATACCAATTGAAAGTTATCCAATATTACCTTGCCCGAATTTTGCCCTGCGGGAACGGCGGCTTTGATAAAGACGCGATAAGAGGTTCCCTGATATTGGGCGTTGAAGTCTCCTACGTTCAAATAGAACTTGTTCCATTGGTCGTTGGCATAAATGCCGGAAAGGTAGTAAGGGGTGGATTGTACAACACCGGCAATGGTGGCCTGTAGGCCAACATAAAAAGGCACAGTGCACTTATAGTTGAACTCCAAGAATGCC
>CAIVHI010000094.1 GCA_903905685.1 uncultured Bacteroidota bacterium
GAGTCAGTGTACTCATATATTGTTGTTTGTTAGAAATATGCGCAAAAGTAGGGTTTTTTAATAAGATGTAAGTGAAGCCAACCCTTATATACCCCGAATACCGGCACCTTTTGTTGATTTGGAAATAGGAAATGTCGATAAACAACCCTTCATCAAACGATAAGCTACTCGGTGTGAAGAACGTCCGAATAGGCAAGATAGTATGCTTACCGCCGCCTAATTTTTGGGAATTGCGCTCCGGCACGCAGAAAATATATACTTTACGAAAAATTTTCAGCGTATGAAGCAATTGGTCGGACGTTTGTTGATGGCAGCCTTGTTCTTTGCCGACCTTCAACACTGCGACGCAAAAAACGGTGATGTCGTAAAAAGTCAGGCAATTGACCCCAAATTGAGGAGCGAGGTGGAGAAAACCGTAAAGGCCGCATATGGCGCCATGCAAGCCAACGACTATGCAAAACTTTCTGCCCTTTTTTCCGAAAAACTCAAAAAGTCGGTCAGCAATGACTTTGCCGACAAATTCCTGCCGCAAATAGGCTCCCTCATCAAGGACAAACCGTATCGATTGTTCGACGAATTTTTCGTTTCCAACCCCTTCAAGGACAGTATCGTGAAGGTGACATCGGGCAAGGGAAACCTGGAATATACCTTCGACCTGCATGCCGAGGGCCACGATGCTTATGCAACTTTCCTTTTATCGGGCGACGCTACGGATGAGGTGATGATTTGCCTCTTGATGGGGAAATACGGTACGGAATGGAAATTGGATTTATTGCGCGGGGAAGACTTCGGCCTGGCTGGCAAGAATGCCCAACAGTTGTTTGACCAAGCCCACAGCCTGCGCAACGATGGAGACTTGATTGATGCCGTGAACATCATGTCGGCAGCCAACCATTGCGCCAACCCGGGCGGCCCTTATTTCAAGTACTCGAATTGGGAACACTTTCGGGATTTTACCGACACCCTCGACTTTGAATCGCAACGAAAGTTCCCGTTTCCCTACACGGCCGATGTTGTGAAGACCAAGCCACAAGTGTTTAATGTGCACATGGAGCTGTATGAAGGCAAACTGGCGCCTATGATTGTTTACCAATCGTCGGTATACTTGAAAGATACGGTGGCACTGAAAGTGGAGAACGACGAATTCCACTCCAAATTGGGTACGATTTTTACCGGTATGGACCGCAACAACAAGGCCGTTCTTTACCGGGCCTACAACGAAAAGCCGAATGGGCAAAATTCGCCACGATACTACGGCTTTATTAAAAAACAGGATTGATGCTTTGGCCGCATTGCAATTATTTTTGCAAATTGCCCTTCTATGCAGAGTCCACTTAGCCAACACCACCGTTTCGGGCGCAGCCACCTCCTTCGTTTATTGGCGGTATTCGTCTTGCTGTGCCTGTACGAGCCGGCAACGGCGCAGCAAGATGCGATGTGGACGGGTTTGGGGATGGAAACCAACTACTTCCAAGGCAAGGTCATCAAACACTCGCCCAAATTCGAACCGCCCATCCCGGCGTTGTCGTATGGTGGCGATTTCAATTTCCAATGGAAGACGAATGGGCGGAAAGAATGGCAACAACGGCGGCGGTATCCCGTTGTAGGGGTTGGCATTACCTATACCGACTATGGCATGGATGCGGTTTATGGACGTTGCGTTGGCATCTACCCCAATTTCACCATCCCGCTCATTACCGGCAAGCGGCTGGAGTGGACCATCAGGATAGGCAATGGGATAGGCTATGTGACCCGCGACTACTCCCGCATGTCGCCCGCCGACACCGTCAACAACGCCATCGGCAGCCACATCAACGATTACGCTTCCATCTATACCAACCTGCGGATGCACGTCAACAACCATTGGGATGTGCAATTGGGCGGCAATTTCTCGCACATCTCCGATGCCTCCTACCACCAACCCAATTTGGGGGTGAACATGGCGGGCTACCACATCGGGCTTCGCTACTTCCCCATGGGTTCCAATCCTGAGCATATCGTGAGAGACCTCAAGCCCCTGCGCAATAGGTGGCTGGTCACTGCGAAATTCGCAATGGCATTCAATCAGGGGCAAGCCCCACTCGGGCCGCTCTACCCCATCTATATAGGTTCTGCGGCAGTGAGCCGCCGCTGGATTTCGAAAAACAAGATGTTTGCGGGTATCGACTGTTCCTATCACCCTTCCATCTATGCGCTGCTCCGCAACAACCCGAGTCTGGCCACCCCAGGCACCGAAGCTTCGCTGTCTTACAAAAGCGGCCTCTTTGCGGGCAATGAATTTTTGTTGGGCCGTGTAGGTATTGTTTTGGAAATGGGCTACTACGTGAAGCAGGCCTACCAAGTAATGGGAATCTATTACGAGAAGTTGGGTGGCAACGTTTACTTGGTAAAGCAGGAAAAAGGCCCCATCAAGGAACTCTTTCTGTCGGTGTTGTTGAAGACCCACCTTTCGGTGGCCGAATTTATGGAATTCGGCATTGGTGCGAGCTTTTAAGCTTTCGGTTAAGGGGTGAGGCGATAGACGGCTCCATTGTCGCCCACCAAGACCAGCGTGCCATCGTTCAACCTCGTCATGGCGCGCAGTGCCGCCGTGGTGAACTGTGGATACTCCATCCAGTCGTGTCCACCATTGTTGGTGTAGAGCACCTTTCCATTGTCGCAGCTCAACCAGCCATTGTTGGAGTCGGCAAACAGGATGCTGAGCAAGCCATAGTGGGGAATGGTAGGATCGCTTCCGTTCCTCAATTTCTCCCACGATTTCCCAGCGTCGGCAGAGTGATATACGCTGCCGTTGTAGCCACACATCATAAGGTTGTCGCCGTGAATGTCGAGGCCCGTAAAGTTGTCGCCCACCACATCCA
>CAIVHI010000095.1 GCA_903905685.1 uncultured Bacteroidota bacterium
ACCTACGCCGATTGTTCTTGGACGACAACTGGCCCGGATTCCCCCTCAGAAAAAATTATGTTGACGAAAATATGATCTCCTTATGAACTTGTTAGGCGAACCCGAAGTAACCGAAGAAGGCGAATTCATCATCAACATAGGGCCCCAGCACCCGTCTACTCACGGGGTGTTGCACCTCAAGGTGTGGCTGGATGGGGAGACCATCAAGAAAGTGGAACCCCACATCGGCTACATCCACCGTTCTATCGAGAAAATGTCGGAAAGCCTGTCTTACAGGAACTTCATTTATGTGACGAGCCGCATGGACTACATCAGCGCGCACATCAACAATCAGGCATGTGCCCTAACGGTTGAGAAAGGCTTGCAGGTGGAAGTGCCGGCACGTGCCCGAGTGGTGCGTGTACTTCTGGCCGAGCTCACCCGGCTGGCCTCCCACCAATTGTGGTGGGGCTGCACCGGCTTGGATTTGGGTGCAGTAACGCCGTTCTTCTATGCCTTCCGCGAGCGCGAAGCCATCTTGGACATCATGGAGGAAACCTGCGGTGCCCGACTCACCCAAAACTTCATGGTGCCCGGCGGCATCATGTACGATATCCACCCCAACTTCCAGAACCGCGTGAAAACGGTATTGATACAGGTGAAGGAAAAACTTAAGGAATACGACGAACTGGTGACCGACAACGTCATCTTTCAAGGGCGCGTAAAAGGCGTGGGCGTGCTCACTGCCGAAGACGCCATCAGCTTGGGCATCACCGGCCCATCGGCACGAGCATCGGGCGTGAGCTGCGATGTGCGCAAGTGGTTCCCGTATGAAGGCTACGAAAACCTGCAATTCGACGAAGTGCTCGACACCGGCGGCGACTGCTTGGCGCGCTACATGGTGCGGATGCGCGAAATGAAGCAAAGCATCCACATTATAGAACAACTGATAGACAACATACCCGAGGGCGACTTCCAGGCCAAAACCAAAATGGTGATCAAGCTGCCCAAGGGGGAATTCTACCAACGTGTGGAAACCGCCCGTGGAGAACTCGGCGTATACATTGTGAGCGATGGCGGCTCTTCGCCCTATCGCATCAAGTACCGCACGCCCAACTTCTCCAACCTGTGGGCATTGCCCGTTTTGGCCAAGAACGCCAAAATAGGCGACCTGATTTCTATCATGGCCACCTTAGACCTCATCATTCCCGACATCGACAGATAATTCATCAACCCGCAACTTCCCCACTTCAAAACAGCAAACATTGAAACCGTTATTGGAAATCAGTTTATCGGGTTTTGCATCGCAGATTGACGCTTGGCTGAATGCCGCACTGGGCGGCGGCACCCTGGTGGTGGCCACCGAAATGGTGGTAACCGGGGTTGTGCTGCTCGGCTTTTTGGTCGTGTTGTGCTTTTTCTTAGGCTATATGGAGCGCAAGGTGGCGGGGTTCATCGAAATCCGCCTCGGCCCCAACCGGGTAGGCCCGAAAGGCTCCCTGCAAATCGTGGCCGATACCGTGAAACTCCTGATGAAGGAGGGTATTACCCCGGCTTCCTCCGACAAATTCCTGTTCCACCTTGCCCCGGTAATCGTAGTTACCGCCGCATTGCTGGCGGTGGCGCCGATAGCCTTTGCCAAGAACCTGCAGATTTGGGACCTCAACATCGGCCTGCTGTACGTGTCGGCGGTATCATCATTGGCCGTAATCGGCATCTTAATGGCGGGCTGGAGCAGCTACAACAAATACTCCCTGCTGGGCGCCATGCGCAGTGGTGCCCAGATAGTGAGCTACGAACTTTCGGTAGGGCTTTCCCTCATCTCCATCGTGGCCCTGACGGGCAGCCTGAAAATATCAGACATCGTGATGGCGCAGCAAGACGGCTGGTGGATTTTCAAGGGGCATATACCCGTGCTCATTTCCTTCGTCATCTTCCTTATCGCCTCCACCGCCGAAATCAACCGCGCACCCTTCGACCTTACCGAGGCAGAGCAAGAGCTGACCGGCGGCTACCATACCGAATACTCGGGCATGAAGTTCGCCATGTTCCTGCTGGCAGAATATATCAACCTTTTCGTGGTGTCGGCTATTGCGGCCACCATCTTCTTAGGTGGCTGGATGCCCTTCCACCTGGGCCATTGGCAGGCATTCAACGGCATCATGGACTGGATACCTTCGTCCATGTGGTTCATGGGTAAGACACTGTTTGTGGTATTCATTATCATGCAGTTCCGGTGGACCTTTCCCCGCCTCCGCATCGACCAGCTTTTGAATCTCGAATGGAAATATTTATTGCCCATCAGCATGGTCAACACCATTTTGGTGGCGTTGATTACGATAATGGGTTGGCATTTTTAACGTTAGGCAATAGGCAACGGTAACAAACACGATAACCATCTGAAAACAGGACAAGTATGTTTTTGAAAGATTATGTAGGGACGGTGTATAAGTCGGTCAGGTCGTTGCTGACGGGGATGAAGGTGACGGGGTATTATTTCACCCATCCCAAGGAAATCCAGACGCAGGAGTACCCCGACAATCGGGCCACGCTCCAGATGTTCGACAGGTTCAAGGGCGAGGTCATCATGCCCCATGACGACAGCAACGAGCACCGGTGCACCGGTTGCCAGGCCTGCGAAATTGCCTGCCCCAACGGTACCATCAAAATCATCACGAAGCAGGAACTACAGCCCGACGGCAAGAAGAAGAAAGCCATCGATGCCTTCGTATACCACTTGGAACTCTGCACGTTATGCAACATGTGCGTATCCGCCTGCCCTTCCGACGCCATCAAAATGGGGCAGTCGTTCGAGCACAGCGTATACGACAAACGCCAGTTGAAAAAGATTTTGAACAAACCCGGTTCCAAGGTGATGGAAGGGGTGGAATGATTTTAGAACAATCCATGTAAGCGAAATGAACGCACCTACAGTCATATTCTATATTTTGGCAGCCTGTATATTGGCATTTGGGCTGCTGGCGGTAACCGTGCGGAAGATATTCCGCGCTGCGGTCTTCCTGCTGTTCTCGCTCATAGGCGTAGCCGGCCTGTACTTCCTGCTCGATTACGAATTCATAGGTGCGGTGCAAATCATCGTTTATGTGGGTGGCATCGTGGTTTTGCTGATATTCTCCATCTTCCTCACACATGGCTCGGGCGGCCAAATGAAAAAGCCTAGACCAAGGCGGGTAGTATTCGGCGCGCTGGCCGGCACATTGGGTGCATCGCTCACCATGTCGTTCATCAACAACCAGCAATTCAGCGCCAACGACAAACCCGCCGTTGCAGCCACGGCCGGCGAGATTGGCGGACAAATGCTGAGCGTGACCGAACACGGCTACATATTGCCTTTTGAAGTTGTGAGCTTTCTGTTGTTGGCATCTATGATAGGCTGTATAGTGATAGCCGTGAAAATAAAACTGCCCGCCCAGCAAATGCTGACGGCCGATACCGACGACGTACCAACCCGCTAACCAACCGCAGCCAATCACCAACCACAAGCACAACGATTTATGCAGAATATTGGTTTGACACCCATCCTCTTTCTTAGCTGCGGCCTGTTTTTCATTGGCATCTACGGCTTCCTTACCCGTAGGAACATGATTACCATGCTCATGGCTATAGAACTCATTTTGAACAGCGTGAACATCAACTTCGTGGCGTTCAACAAGTTCCTTTTTGCCGACAAACTGGACGGGGTGTTTTTCACGTTGTTCGTCATCACCATTGCCGCTGCCGAAGCCGCTGTGGCCATCGCCATCATTATTAACCTGTACCGCAGCTACCGTTCGATAGACGTAGACGACGCAGACACCATGAAATTTTAAGCTATGCCGAGCACGACGCTAATCATACTCATTCCGCTGCTGCCTATAATCAGTTTTTTGCTGATTTCGTTTGCGGGACGCAAATACTTTCCCGGCCTGTGCGGCTACTTGGGCACGCTGGCCATAGGCGGATCATTCGCCATTTCGCTCATGACTGCGATGTCCTACTTCTTCAGTATGGGCAAGGTGGATGGCGCGTATGTACAAAACATCGTGCTCGACTTCCCCTGGTTGCAGTTCACCGACAAACTCGGCATCAACATCGGCATCCTCCTCGACCCCATTTCGGTCATGATGTTGCTGGTGGTTACGTTGATTTCGTTAATGGTACACTTCTATAGCCTCGGCTATATGAAGGGTGAGGAGCGGTATGCCACCTTCTATTCCTACTTGGGGCTGTTCACGTTTTCGATGCTGGGCTTGGTGTTGTCGTCCAACATCTTCCAAATCTACATTTTCTGGGAGCTCGTGGGCGTGTCGTCCTTCCTGCTCATTGGCTACTATTTCGACAAGCCGTCGGCAGTGGCTGCATCCAAAAAAGCATTCATCGTTACCCGGTTTGCCGATTTGGGCTTCCTGTTGGGTATCCTCATCTTGGCCTACTATGGCGAGGCACTCGATTTCAAGACCTTGATTGCCAACCTCACAGGCAACACCGCGCAGGCGCACAACATAGCCGCCGGCTCCTTCATGGGTTGCTCCGCGCTGGCTTGGGGCTTGGCACTGGTGTTCATGGGCGGTGCCGGCAAGTCGGCCATGTTCCCGCTGCACATCTGGCTGCCCGATGCCATGGAAGGGCCTACGCCGGTGTCGGCACTCATTCACGCGGCAACCATGGTGGTGGCAGGCGTGTACTTGGTGGCCCGGTTGTTTCCGGTGTTCTGCACGTGTCCGCCTGTGCTCGACCTTGTCACGTGGGTTGGGGCGGCTTCGTCATTATTCGCTGCCATCATAGCCTGTACGCAAACCGACATCAAGCGCGTACTGGCTTACTCTACCATGTCGCAGATAGGCTACATGATGTTTTCGCTGGGTGTGTCGCGTTATGGTGGCGAGGAAGGGTTGGGCTATATGGCTTCCATGTTCCACCTGTTTACCCATGCCATGTTTAAGGCATTGTTGTTCTTGGGAGCAGGGTCGGTCATCCACTACGTGCACAGCAATGAAATGAAGGATATGGGCGGGCTGCGCAAACTGATGCCCGTCACGCACATCACGTTCCTCGTGGCCTGTCTGGCCATTGCGGGCATACCTCCGTTTGCCGGCTTTTTCAGTAAGGAAGAAATATTGCAGGCCGCTTTCCACCACAACATGGCCATTTTCGTACTGGCCATTTCCACGGCCGCCATCACCGCGTTCTACATGTTCCGCCTGTATTTCAACATCTTCTGGGCAAAGGAATTCCATCCGGCCCATCACGGCGGCCACGGCCATGCCGCTGACCACCACGACGACCACTCGCATGGCGAGGGTCCCGCTGTGATGCTCATACCGTTGGTCATTTTGGGGCTGATGTCGGTAGCTGCCGGCTTCGTTCCCTTCGGCCACTTGGTCACTTCCGACGGCAAGCCGCTGGAGACTCCATTCAATCCCGCCTTCTCGGCTACGCCGGTGTTGCTGGCGCTGTTGGGCATTTTCGCTGCCTATTCCTTTTATAAGAAGGAAAGCCCCACACCACAAAAAATCGCCGACAGTCTTGGCGGGTTCTACAAGGCAGCCTACAACAAATTCTATATTGATGAAGCCTACATCTTCGTCACCAAGAAAGTCCTGTTCAATCTCATAGGCCGCCCCGCC
>CAIVHI010000096.1 GCA_903905685.1 uncultured Bacteroidota bacterium
CAAACTTCAACGACTTGCCGGGGTAGTAGCCCACTTTGTCAAGCATGCCTTCAATCCTCAAAAGCTGGTTGTACTTGGCCATACGGTCGCTACGGCTTGCCGAGCCCGTCTTGATTTGTCCGCAGTTCAATGCCACGGCCAAATCGGCGATGGTAGAGTCTTCGGTTTCGCCGCTGCGGTGGCTCATTATGGTGTTGTAGCCATTGTTTTGTGCCAAGGTTACCGCATCTATTGTTTCGCTGAGCGTGCCTATTTGGTTCACCTTTACGAGAAGACCATTGGCGATGTTGTCTTTTATGCCTTTTTGAAGACGGTCTACGTTGGTAACAAACAAGTCGTCACCTACGAGTTGGATTTTATTGCCCAATGCTTCGGTGAGGAGTTTCCAACCTTTCCAGTCGTCTTCCGCCATACCGTCTTCGATGCTGACAATGGGGTAGTTCTTTACCCAATTCACCCAATAGTCCACCATTTCTTCTGCGCTCAGTTTTGGGCCGCCGCTCTTATGGAAGTGGTATTTCTTTTCTTTATCTATATAGCATTCGCTGATTGCGGCATCCATAGCTATGGATACTTGGCTACCGGGCTTGAAGCCGGCTTTTTCAATGGCTTTCAATACGGTCTCGATGGCTTCTTCATTGCTTTGGATGGTGGGGGCAAAACCGCCTTCGTCTCCTACATTGGTAGAATAGCCTTTGTCTTTCAGCACGGTCTTC
Organism: uncultured Bacteroidota bacterium; assembly: GCA_903905685.1. Classification (GTDB taxonomy): domain Bacteria; phylum Bacteroidota; class Bacteroidia; order Chitinophagales; family Chitinophagaceae; genus CAIYTT01. Next base: position 717 of record CAIVHI010000096.1, read on the forward strand.
AAGGTGTGGAATATTTCCACGCCCCAACGCAGGCCTTCACTGAAGGAGGAGGCACCAATGGGCATCACCATGAATTCCTGAAAATCGATCTTGTTGTCGGCGTGAGCGCCGCCGTTCAGGATGTTCATCATAGGCACTGGCAGCGTGCGGGCATTCGCTCCGCCCACGTAGCGGAACAGGGGCAGGCCGCTGGTCTCGGCTGCTGCCTTGGCTACGGCCAAACTTACGGCGAGCATGGCATTAGCACCCAACTTGCTCTTGTTGGCTGTATCGTCCAATTCTATCATGGCCGCGTCCACACCGCGTTGGTCGGTCACATCAAATCCATAAAGTTCACCTGCAATGGTGTCATTTACGTTGGCAACGGCTTTAAGCACGCCTTTGCCCATATATTTTTTCTTATCGCCATCGCGAAGTTCCACGGCCTCATGTTTGCCGGTGCTTGCACCGCTGGGCACGGCTGCACGCCCGAAGGAGCCATCATCCGTATGGACATCAACTTCCACTGTGGGATTGCCACGGCTGTCCAACACCTGCCGTGCAACGATATCGGTAATTACACTCATGATATTTGATTTGTTTTTCGAACGCAAATTTACACTAATTGTCAGTTTATCCATGTCGGCCTATAATTTTTACAGGCATTGGCAATAAAAAACCGCCCCAATTAAGGGCGGTTCGTTATTTTTTTGGTGCCTTTTTCAAATTAGCCTGCAATAGCGGCTTGCAGCGATGGCATTTCTTGCGGATAAAGCTTGTTTTCCAGCTTCTCCCTCACGGCCGTGAATGCCGCCAAGGTGTCGTCAATATCGTTATCGGTGTGCATGGCGGTTGGGATGATGCGCAACATGATTTGTCCTTTGGGAATCACCGGATATACCACTACCGAACAGAAGATGTCGAAGTTTTCGCGCATGTCGTAGGTCAATTGAACAGCGTCAAACAGCCCACCCTTCATGAATACGGGGGTAACGGGCGTGTTGGTAGTGCCGATGTCGAAGCCTAAGTCGCGGAAGCCCGATTGCAGTTTATTTACATTGTACCACAATTTTTCGCGTAGGTCGGAGTGTTTGCGGAGCAAGTCCAACCTTTTCAGGTTGCCGGCCACGAAAGACATGGGCAGCGATTTGGCGTAAATCTGCGAACGCATATTGTAGCGCAAATAGGTCAAGGTCTGCTTGTCGGCAGCAAAAAAGCCACCAATGCTGGCCATAGACTTCGCGAACGTAGAGAAGTAGATGTCGATATCCTCCATGCAATTCTGCTCTTCGCCGATGCCTGCACCCGTCTTACCCATCGTGCCAAACCCATGGGCATCGTCTACCAATAGGCGGAACTCGTATTTTTCCTTCAATACTGCAATCTCCCTAACCTTGCCCTGGTTGCCCGACATGCCGAATACGCCCTCTGTAATCACCAGGATGCCACCGCCCGATTTTTTCACTAATTCGGTAGCGCGTGCCAGTTGCTTGTCGCAATCGGCAACGTCGTTGTGTTTGTACACGAACCTGTGACTCGGAATAAGGCGCAAACCATCGATGATGCAGGCATGCGATTCCGCATCGTAAACCACCACGTCGTGACGGCTGCAAATGGTATCAATAGCCGATACCATCCCTTGGTACCCATAGTTCACCATCATGGCAGCTTCCTTACCCACAAAATCGGCAAGTTCGCGCTCCAGTTGGTCATGTAGGTCAGAGTTGCCGCTCATCATGCGCGCACCCATTGGCGACGCCAATCCGTATTTTTCGGCAGCCTCGGTGTCGGCCTTGCGCACCTCGGGGTGGTTGGCCAAACCCAGGTAGTTGTTCAAGCTCCAAATGATTTTCTCCTTCCCGTTGAATCTCATTCGGTTGCCAATTTCACCCTCTAGTTTGGGGAATGCAAAATAGCCTGGGGCTTTTTCGGCATAGTCGCCAATCGGGCCGAGCCTTTTGCTGAATTTCTCAAATATGTCCATAAATTAAGCAGTTTTGTTTCTGACTGTCAATTTGTAAATTGCGTGCAAAATTAATTAAAAAGTAACGGCTAGTTCAATTAATAACGTCCACATTTGTGGCAATTACAATAAAATTAATCTAAAGTTCAATCCCAATACACCATGAAAAAGATAGTAGGTATGCTCTTTTTGAGCGTTTTGGTGGCACAAAGTTGTAAAAAATACGCTAAAGATGTGGAACGTCCCCGCATCGTGGTAGGGATAGTGGTCGATCAGATGCGTTGGGACTACCTCTATCGATACTATAATCTATATGGGGAAGACGGTTTTAAAAGGTTGCTAAAGGGGGGGTATAACTGCCAAAACACGATGATCAGCTACCTGCCGTCGTTCACTGCACCGGGCCATAGCGGCATCTATACAGGCTCAGTACCTGCCATCAGCGGTATTGCTGCCAACAATTGGATTGAGCAAGAAACCGGTAAGCCTACTTATTGCGTTGACGACCCGACCGTCCACTTGGAAGGAGATAAGGCCAATGCACCTTCCATGAGCCCTAAAAATCTGCTGGTAACTACTATTACGGATGAGCTTAAACTTGCAACCAACCAAAAGTCGAAGGTATATGGCGTGGCCGTAAAGGACCGGGGCAGCATCTTGCCTGCGGGACACTTGGCCAATGCGGCTTATTGGTATGACGACCGCACCGGAAATTTTACCACATCGTCCTATTATCCAAACCGCAACCCAAAATGGCTGCAACAGTTCAATAGCCACAGAAGCGGTGACAGCATGGTTAAGGAAGGCTGGAACCTTCTGCGCGATGCATCGGTTTACGACCAAAGCACCACGGACGGTGTGGTATATGAAAAAGCTTTCAAAGGCGAGAAAGCCCCAACTTTTCCGCACGATTTCAAATCGCTTCCCGATAGCGACCGCTACCAAATCTTAAATTCAGTTCCCGCAGGAAACACGTTTACTTTCATGATGGCAAAGGCTAGCATGACCGGCGAAAAGATGGGAAAGGGCGGCGTGACCGA
>CAIVHI010000097.1 GCA_903905685.1 uncultured Bacteroidota bacterium
AACGCATTAAGCGTTGGAGGAACCAGAAGTTGAGGACGGAGCCTGGATTTTTTCCTTTTCCTTGATACCCGACTCTATTTCGTTCTTCAAGCCGTCTTTTGCGGCATTGAATTCACGGATACCCTGCCCCATGCCCTTCATGAGCTCCGGTATTTTCTTCCCCCCAAACAATACCACCACGATGACCAAGAGCCAAATCATGTGTGGACCGGAAAATAATTCCAACATTACGGGCGACGCATTCAATAATTGCATAAAAAATTTATTTAAACCCAACAGCAAAAGTAGGGATAACCGGCAAGAGAACGTAATTTTTTTGGGTCGGCAAGCGATTTTAACAAACTCCGGGGCGTGATTGATGCAAAAACGAGGCGCTTCTTGCGAAGGGCTTCAAACGACATTTACCGAACGTTTGACCACCGTTGTCTGCCTGAGCGACTGGATAAGACTATGGCCGACAATGGCGTTACATGAGTAAGCAAGCAATTCAAATACCTGCGTCAAAAGCTATAGCTTGGATTTTTAGTGGATTGCGTCATTTAGCCAACTTCGAATTTGAGGCGGCGTGAAATTGGATTAATTTTATCGGGTCAGGCAAGTTGCAGCATATGGAAACACTGAAAGTAAAAAACCTTGGGCCTATTGCGGAGGCCGATATCCGGTTTGGCGACCTCACGTTTTTCGTAGGCCCGCAAGCCAGTGGAAAGAGTATCGTGCTGCAATTGGTGAAGTTGTTGGTGGATAAGGGCTCCATAATCAAAACATTAAAAAAACATGGCTACGTTTGGAACGATTCAAACGGGCTTCTGGAGTTGTTCTATGGCGAGGGCATGTCCAACATTTGGAATGCCGAGACCGAAATAACAGTTGACGGAAAAGCCGTTGAGTCGAAATCGCTACTGGATGCCGAGCCGAATAGAACCGTTGACACTGAAGTTTTCTATATCCCAGCGCAAAGGGTGGTCACGGTGCTGAATGGCTGGCCAAAACCCTTCAGTGATTTTGGTCGAGATCCATTCGTATTGAAGTCGTTCAGTGAAACGCTGCGGATATTTATGGAAGTTGGGTATGGCGATTTCCTTTTCCAGTCTAGTTCACAACCTACTTCACCCGACAATTTATACCGGAGTGTATTTCACAGTGGCGACTTGGAAATTGACGTTTCGGACTATAGAAAACGGTTTGTACTCAATATCCTTGGCAACAAAATACCCATTTCCGGATGGTCGGCGGGGCAGCGCGAATTTATGCCGCTATGGATGGGAGTCCATAGTCTGTTCATCAGTAGGAATGGAGTCAGGCCAACAGAAAAAATCGTGATTGTCGAAGAACCTGAAATGGGGTTACATCCGCAAGCCATCGTGCAAGTAATTACTGAGCTGCTCAAAGTTATAGGTGAGGGATATAAAGTGATTGTGTCCACCCATTCACCCATGTTTTTGGAGTTTGCTTGGGCGATGCAGTTTTTGAAGAAAAACAGGGCTCCGACAAGTGCGGTTCGTAAGTTGTTGAAAATCGAAAACGCAGACGAAAGACTGAACAGCACCTTGGACGTGATGATGAATGAAAAAAGCATCAACACTTTCCATTTCAACCGGGTAGACGACAAAACCATTGTCAAAGACATCTCCACCCTCGATGCGTTTAGCGATGACCCAGGCATGGCCGATTTGGGCGGACTTACTTCATTCGCATCGTGGGCATCTGAAATAGTTGCTGAAAACGTAGAACTATGAGCTTCCTGAACGCAGTAAGAAACATACCTGCCATTATACCCTGCGTGAAGGTCGGATTGCAGGCCATGGGGACTAATAGTAGGCATGTGCATCCGTCAGATAGCCGAAAATGTGAGGGGAGCGTGGATATTGACACCTGCCTCGAGAACTCCGATCCTAATGCGTGCCGGTGGGATTATGTTTTGGGTTACAACGGCCAAGCCTATTTTGTCGAAGTACACCCGGCTTCGGGACACATTACAGAAATAATCGCTAAATGCGAATGGCTGCGAAGCTGGCTGAAAACGGAGGGTGCACCCCTAGCCGCCATTCATGGTGATAGTGTGTTCCATTGGTTGTCGACAGGAGGCGTCAAGGGTATCAACCAAAGGAAGCTGGCGCTATCCAAGGTCGTCGTCAATAAATTGAAATTGCCGTGAGTAATCGAATTCCAAACAAAGGTTTCGGAATTCATGCATTTCCTTGCCTCAATGGAGTTTGGCCGCCTCACCCAAACCGCCGCCTCCAAATAAACCCGTCCAATACATAATGGGTGGATTGCGGGAGGGATAGCAGCGGCACCAAGAAGATGAGTGCTGTAGGGTTGCCGGCGAGGACGGGGAGGCCTGAGAATAGCGCGAATACTGCGGGGTGGTCGCGCCAAATGAAGCCGTCCCAAAGGCCCTCTTCCAGATATGCGGCCCCTATGATGATGCCCAAGAAGGCCCAAAGGCTGTAACGGATGGTGCGGCTGCCGGCCGGTTTGATGCCGGCAGGCTTGGGGGGGGCGGCACGGATGAGCGACATATAGGGGATGCCGTGCGACACCACATTGAGCAGGGTAAAGGCCACATCGCCATTGTAAACCACAATGCCGAAATACCACGACAGCGCGGTGCCGGCCACCACGAGGTTTTTGGGGATGTTGACGAACTTTCGCATCACACCCCGGTAGGCCTCCTTTACGGCATAGGTGGCCAATAAGACCGTATAGACCCAGCCTGAAATCTGCTTCACGGTGTCGGCATGGAAGGTGAAAAAATCGCCGTCCACAAACCAGTTGAAGTTGCGGCCGGGGGTGAGGTGCCAGTAGACCAGCGGATAGATGGTGGCGGCATAAATGGTGAGGGTGTCGAGGACCTTGCCTGCTGGGTGCTGCGCCTCAGCGATGCTGTAGCGGCGCATGAAGCCATATTGCTGCCGCACGAAGTGGAACACCGCCAAATAGGCCAGACACCGCCAAAACACGAGCGCTCCTGCGGCATACAACAGGGCCCCGGCCACATAGCACGCCACGGGAGCCCAAAGGAACAGCGCCTTGTGGCGTCCAAGCCGGGCCTTGTCCAAGTAGGTGGTAAACAGGGTGCTGTACACATGGGCCACATCTACACAAAGCAACAGTACGCACCACACGGCCACCGGCATATCGGCAGTATGTCGGAATTGGGCCGGGAGCAGCAGCACTACCAGTAGCGATACGAATGGGGGCAGCAGGATATACGGAATATCGAACCGCCGACTCTTGATCCAAGGCTGTTTGGATGGGGCGGATGGGGTCATGACGCGGTCACAATTTGTTGGGCGGCATGAATGCCGCGATAGAAGGCTTCCTCGAAAATGGAGATGCCGCTCAAATCGGAATGGCCAAAGAACACGCGGTTGTCGATGGGTTGAGCGGCGGCAGTGCGGTCGGCACCCCACATGAAGCCCACCTTGGGCGCCACCATGCCGTGCCCCCACAGCCAGAGGTCGGCATGCTCTATCTGGGCGGTAATGCCGGGGTGCACAAAGTCCAGTTCGTCCAGTATTTCGTCCAAAAGTTCACTACGGGTCTTGGCATAAAGGCGGTTGCGCTCGGTGGCGGGGTCGTGGTCGGTGTAGGATTTGTAGAAAGTCAATACGTTTTTCGACACCCGTCCCAAGTCCTGATGGTTGGCATTGACATACCCCACCGAAGGTTTGCCGTAAAACACATTGTCCCAACACAGCGGCATACCGTGTTGTTTTTCAAACCCATTCACGGTAATGTTGGCAATGAGCCACGGAGCGTATGCAAATGCGGCACACGCGGCTGTGCGTTCGCCGTAGCCCTTCAGCAGGTGTTTGTTCACCATTTGCGGGGTAGCCAGCAGCAGTTTTTGGGCATGTACTATAAAGCCTTTCCCGGTTACCATATCGGCCACATAGGCATTCATGCCGCCGCCATCAACGGGTTCTATGCGGTACACCAGTTGGCGCAATTTGATTTCATTTGCAACACATTGGCTTTTCAAGTGCTCCATCAAAAAGCCGTTTCCTTCGGGCCATGTGAGTACCGACGACGAATTGGCGTTCACTCCCCTACCCTTTCGGCAGGCGAAATAGTGGATGCCCGCCCATGCGGACGTGCCATCGAGATTCGTGCCGAAATCGTCTTTGCAGCCGTATTCCAAGTACCAGAGCAGGTATCGGGACGTATAGCCCTTTTGGGTAAGGTACTGCCGAAACGATATGCGGTCGAGGTCGCGGTACACGGCATCGGCCGAGGAGGTATCTACGGGGATGGCGAAGGCATCCCTGCCATCGCTGCCCACGGCGGCTTTGAAAGCGGCGACTTCGGCAGAGAACCGGCGGAACTGTTCTTTGTCGGCGGCAGGCACCCCGTTTTCGGGCACGATGCCGTCCTGCCATATACCGTCTATGAACAGGCGTTCTTCAGGGTCGTGGCAAAGGTGGTATTCGTTGTAGATGGGCAGACCTGCTGTATCAAAGCCGGTAATGGTGCCTATTTGGTGCAGGAAGTCCAATATTTCGCGGTTCCTCAAGTCGGGCACCGGGATGTAGTGTGCGCCCCAGGGATATTTCGATACCGGGTTTTGACCGTAGGTGGCGTTGCCGCCAAAATGATCGTCCATTTCCAGCAACAGCACATCCTTTACCCCCTCCTGTTGCAGCCAACGCTTGGCTGATAGGCCGGATATGCCGCCGCCCACTATGAGCACGTTCACTTCTACGGTGTGGTGGGGTTCGGGATACGGGCCGCCGTTGCGCAGCAGGTGTCCCGTTTTGGAGTTGGCTCCCACAATGGTGCCGGGTATATTGCCCGCGCCTCGCCTCACACCACAGCCGGCCCCGGTGAGCAATACCACCCCGCCCGCCGCAAGTTGCAGCAGGAAGTTGCGGCGACTCAATTCACCATCAGTGCGTATATGGTCCCCAGTCGCTCTCAAAATACCTTACCAGCACTTGATTGTTCAGTTTATTGACGTCGGTGGGTACCTCGGCCATGTCGGGCGGAAAAAACATCATTTCCCGCAGGTTGTCGGTGTTCAGGAAGCGGAGGCCGGCCGGAAACGAGCCCTCGTTCTTCCAGCAGTAGTTCTTGGTAGCCAATACGAAGCCCCACTCGCCAAAACTGGGCACATAGGCGTGGTAAGGGATAGTGTGGAACCCCACGTTGGCCATAGTATGGTCGATGCACCAAAACGACCGCCGCCCTATGTAGGGCGACGTAGACTGCACCACCACTACCCCACTGTCTGACAGGATGCGGTAGATTTCGTTATAGAAAGCCGTGGTATACAGTTTGCCCACCGAATAATTGGACGGGTCGGGGAAGTCGACGATGATGACGCGGTATTTGCCGCTGTCGCGGCGCACAAAGGCATAGGCATCGTCGTTCACCACCTTCACCTTGGTAGATAGCAGTGAGCGGTTGTTGAGTTTCACCAACATGGGGTCTTCCTGAAACATCTTCGTCATGCCGGGGTCAAGATCTACCAACGTCACGGCCCCCACGCCCGGATATTTCAATATTTCCCGCACCGCCAAGCCATCGCCGCCTCCCAGCACCAACACCCGGTCTGCATTGGGCATGTTCTGCATGGCGGGGTGAATGAGGGCTTCGTGGTAGCGGTATTCGTCATTGGAGCTGAATTGGAGATTGCCATTGAGATAGAGGCGCACCTCGCGACTGTTCTTGGTGAGCACAATGCGCTGATAAGGCGTGCTTTTGCTGTAAATCACTTTGTCTTGATAGGTGGCAGTCTCGGAGAACGTCATGATTTTCTCGGCATACACAAACAAGGCTGCAAACACCAGCAATGCTCCACCAATGATGGTATTGTAAGCCCGACGGTAAGTGCGCACTTCATGAAACCGATACAGCACCACCCATGCCACAGCCAGATTGAGGAAGCCGAATAACAAGGATGTGCGAATCAATCCCAAGTAGGGCACCAACAGCAACGGGAACAGGAACGAGGCCAGCAGACCGCCCACATAGTCGAACGTGAAAATGCCGGAAACGAGGTCTTTGAAAACGTAGTTGTTTTTGAGGACGCGCATTAGCAGCGGTATCTCCAACCCCACCAGCACACCGGTGATGCCCACTATGGCATAGAGCACGATACGGAACGATGCCACTTGTTCGAAAATGGCGAACAGCAGCGGCGCACTGCACCCGCCCACCAGCCCCACCAGAATCTCTACCGACACGAACCACTTGATGAGGTTACCGTCCACATACTTGGACAACCACGAGCCCACGCCCATAAAAAACAGGTAGGTGCCTATGATGGTGGAAAACTGGAGTATGGAGTCGCCGAGCAGGTAGCTGGCCAATGTGCCGGCAATGAGCTCATAAATGAGCCCGCACGTAGCCACCACAAAAACCGACAACAGCAGCAGCACGCCGGAGGGCTTCAAATGGTTGGATTTATCGGCGGCAAGATCTTTTTTAGGCATCTAAAATAAGCAGGGGTAGCGGGGAAATAGGGGTTATTTGTGAAAATAGTAGAAGCCGTGCCCGCCCACATGGCCCGACCCGGCACCTTGCACCACTCCCTTCGCCATGTTGTCATCGCCAAAAAAGTAAGCTCCTGTATGTAGAGTCCAAGCATACATTACAAACACCAGCGCTGCAGCGGCAACATAATATTTGATTTCCAAAAACGACTTCATCATAGCCCTAAAAATTGGTTTTAGTGAGGGAACTCGCCGTATTCGCTGTCGAACCACCTGCTGTGCTCAAAGCGGTATTTCCGGATTTCCTGAATGAATGGGTAGAGTATCAATAGCATTAAGGTGAAGAGGAAATTGGAGGTCTTGAACACATGTTGGTTCACCGAAATATCGAATTCAGCTCCCTGCGCAACATTGATGTCCAATGCAGGATAAATATTGAGGTGGTAGGAACCCGAAGGTACCGATGATAACGCCACGGTGCCCGCCTTGCTACCTTCATCCCAGCTTTCGCCATCGTCATAACCGTGGTAATATTCCAAAACCTTATCCACCTCGTATGCCTTGCCGGTATTGTCGTTCACGAGTACGAAGGGAATTTCCATCCAATTATTGTCCACTGTTGCCGAGCTAAGGGCAACCGCTACAGATGCAGGACCGTCTATGTCGAACGGCGGCGTGATGACGGGCTTACAGCCGGGATTGGCTCCGGTATCCAACTCGCAATTGTATTGTCCGCCAAATACCCGCTTCGTGGGTTTCACGAACGCATCCACCATCGAAACCACAATGACGAGCGACACCATCACGACCGAAAAATTCAACAACGGCCGCCAACGGGGATAAAACGTTTTGGGGTTGAAATGGCCGGGGTGTTCCCGGGCGGGCAAACCCTCCTTTTTGATTTCGAATGCTTCACAAAGGTCTGCAACCGATACATATTGCCCAATGAACCAACTGGGCCGGTCGCCCATCTGCTCGTTGATGAGGATGTAGGGGGCCGCCACATATTCGTAGGTCACCAACCGTTCATCCGCCAAAACGTTCCAATCGAACTCACCTTCGGCATCCAAAACATCGAAACTATACCTCAAATAAAGGTGATGGGTCCTACCTTGGTCAATAACGTAAAAATCATGGTCGGACGAACGCTCCTGAATATGCAGATACTGATTGGGGCTGCGCTCCACCATCATCCAATGGCCGTTATATTCTGCCAGTGTGAGGTACCAGTCGTCGCCTTCATGGTAAAACAGGTATTCACTCCAATAAATGTCGTCATCCTTCTGTTTTTTATACACGTAGCCTGTCAGCACGTATTCCTTGTCGTGCACCATGCCCTTGGTACCCAGGGGTAAGTCGGGACGCTTGCGGGTTCCGGCATCGAAGGTGCGGAGCACACTCGCGCTTCCCCCTTCCCTATTGAACACACAGCCACATTCGGGGCACCCGAAAACTACGGCCTTTTTTCGGTCGTAGTAGCCCAACGTGTGGCGGCATGAAGGGCATGACGTAGAACCGGGTGGCGAATCGGGAATATGGTGCAGGCTGTCGGACATGTTATCTGGAAATTTCTTGTTGGGAAACGATGGTTGCCTGTAGGCCCGTTACGACGGCATTAAAAAACCTGCGCACCTTGTCGGAATTGTCGCGCTCGAAATTGGACAAAAACACATCGAAAGTGGCCTTGCCGAATTCCGGCCAAGTATGTATAGACACATGCGATTCTGTGAGGCAGACCACCGCCGTAAAGCCCGCACCGGGAAAGCCATGGTATACTTCGCCAATCTTACTGAGACCCAGCACCCGTATGGTATCGTCGAAAATGGAGCGGCATAAATCCGGGTTGCCCAACACAGCCGCATCCGCCGAGAGCACGCCCAGCATATGCAGACCCGGGGAATATGATTGTTGTTGCATATGCGGAGCAGCCTATAAATGGCTTGGCTCAAAAATAGGGAATTATGCGAAATGTTGGGTGGTTGCGGTGGAAATTCGAAGGGATGCTAAGGCGCGATTCCAAAAACAATTGGGCGGGCTCCAATGTTCAGCTTGGAGCCCGCCCGCCAATGCAAAGATTGTCATCCATTACTCCACCACCACCTTAAACTGCTCCCTCCCACCATCCGGCGTGCGGAACACAACCACATAAATGCCGGGAACAAGGTTGGAGACGTCCAACGCACCC